>NZ_JBSHNP010000116.1:0-417 GCF_053604675.1 Lacinutrix salivirga | reverse complement strand
GTAAATAAATCGAATGGCGAATTATCTGTTAAAGCATCTTCACAAATTTCTATTGGTGTTAATGCTTCTCCAGATTCTGGTGCATCTTCTATTGTAATGGTTACTGTACTTGTATTTGTACATCCATTAGCATCTGTAATCGTATAAGAATAATTATAAACTCCAATGGTTAATGCTGTTAAATCTACATCACTTCCTGTTAATGCTCCTGAAGCATCATCGTCTGACCATGTTCCTCCTGCATCTTCGCCTGCTAATTGACCAAATAAATCTAATGGTGAATTTGCAGCTAAATCATTCTCGCAAAATAAAGCTGGTGTTGGAACTCCTGTTTCTGGTAATGGTAATACGATTATTTGTACCACTACATCTACATCGCTACACGTACCAATATCTGCTACTGAATAGGTGTAATCG
>NZ_JBSHNP010000115.1:0-11155 GCF_053604675.1 Lacinutrix salivirga | reverse complement strand
CGATAGGAAATGCTACAGGTTATAGTTTAACTGTTGGCACAACTGCTGGAGGAAGCGATATTTTAAACGCTCAAGATGTTGGCAACGTAACGACTTTCGATTTACCAACCAATTTGCCAGACGAAACTACAATTTACGTATCTGTAACACCTTATAATTCCGCAGGAAATGCAACTGCATGTACAGAAGAAAGCTTTACTACAGAAGTCATTCCGCCATTGTGTACAACTTTATCGTCACCAATAAATGGAGCAACAGACGTGTCCATTGCAACAGATTTAACATGGAATGCGATAGGAAACGCCACAGGATATCTTTTAACTGTTGGCACAACTGCTGGAGGAAGCGATATTTTAAACGCTCAAGATGTTGGCAATGTAACAACTTTTGATTTTGCAACAGATTTGCCTGGTTTAACAGAAATATTTGTTTCAATAACACCTTACAATTCCGTTGGAAACGCACTAAATTGTAATGAATACAGTTTTATAACAGAGTTGCCATTGCCAGGCTGTAGTAATTTAATTTCACCTTTGTATCAAGAAACAAACGTGCCATTAAATACTAATTTAACTTGGACAGCAAGTGAGTTTGCAGCTGGTTATATAGTTTCTATTGGAACCTCAACAGGAGCTTCGGATATTGTAATGCCAACAGATGTTGGAAATGTGACTACTTTTAATCCTCCAATTGATTTCCCAAATTTCACAGAAATTTTCGTGACTATTGAAGCCTATAATGCTTCAGGATCAACTGTGTGTGGTGACGACCAATTTACTACAGAAGATTTAACACCTGTTTGCGTTAATTTAGTTATTCCTTACAATGGCGATACAGACGTCGCTTTATTTACTAACATCACTTGGGAAGCAGATGCAAATGCAGAAGGATACTTACTAACTATGGGAACCACTTCTGGTGGAAACGATTTAGTTAACGCTGTAGATGTTGGTAATTTTACAACGTATGATTATTTTGGAGATTTACCTCAAAACACAGAAATTTTTGTAACTGTTACACCTTATAATTTTTTAGGCGAAGCTATAGGTTGTACAGAACAGAGTTTTACAACAGTATTATTTGCGCCACAATGTACAAGTTTAACACAGCCTTTAAATGGCGAATCTGAAGTTTCAATTTCAACTAACTTATCTTGGTTACCAAGCGATTTAGCAGAGGGTTATTTAGTTTCTGTAGGTACAACAGCAGGAGGAATAGACATTTTAAATACACAAGATGTTGGTAATGTAACAACTTACGATTTTCTTACAGACTTACCAGACGATACAACTATTTTTGTTTCTATAATACCTTATAATGCAACTGGAAATGCCACAAACTGTATGGAGTATAGCTTTACTACCGAAGTTGTAATCCCTGAATGTACTGTATTGAATTCACCTTTTAATAACGAAACAGCAGTTGCTGTAGATGCTATATTAACTTGGGATGCAGTACAGAATACAACAGGATATACAATTACTATTGCAACTACACCAAATGGAAATGACATTATAGACACTCTAGATGTTGGTGATGTAACTTTTTACCAACCATTAAGCAATTTTATAGACAATACTACGTATTACGTAACTATTACAGCCTATAATAGTGCTGGTAATGCGCAATCTTGTGCAATAAGTGAATTTATTACTGAAAATAGAGCAATTAGTACACCTGCATTTTTTACACCAAATGGAGATGCATTTAATCAAAAATGGATAGTAGAAGACCCTAAACGAGAAATTAAACTCATCCATATATTTGATCGCTATGGAAAATTAATTAAAAGCTTTACTAATACCACTGAAGGTTGGGATGGAACATACAGAGGTAGCAATTTGCCAACAGACGACTATTGGTTTGTGTTAGAATTGTTTAATGGCACAACGCAAAAAGGACATTTTACTTTGAAGAGGTAGTGGGTTTTGGAAAGCTGATTGTAATTATACTTGTTGATTAGAAAGGCTATGGACCTTGTATTTGTGAATTTGACAATATTTTTTAAAAGTGGATAAAAATGATGTTGAGATAATAACAATAAGTGGAAAAACAAGACTTACATAGTATCTTATACTACCATAATTGTCCACAATACAACAAAATACGTGTGTGTATTATCACTCCAAACTATTAATTACACGTAGCAAATTAGATTTACTATTAAACAGCATATATTCTGTGTCTATTTTTTTAAGTTGGCTTTCAATGAGTTTTACTTCTCTGTAATTTACTAAAAACAAAGAGCCTTCACCAAGGTTAAACATGCGATCTTCACTTTTTACAAGTTGATTATAATCATTAACCAGATTTAATAAAATGGCGTATTGTGTTTTATAGGATTCTATTTCTTGAAGAGTTGCTTCAATTTTATTTTTAAGTGTCACTCTTGTAGCAGTAATATCAAATTCTATGTCTTGCAACTTTAATTTGGCAAGCTTTAATTCTGCACGTTCCTTTCTTAAAAATAAAGGGAAACTAATAGTTAATCCGCTTTTGTAATTTGCAGTATTTAGGCTGTTTAAACGGTTTTCTTCAGTAGTTAAAAAATTATATTGTAAATCAACACTTGGTAATAAATTATTTGTTTTTAAACGTTTGTCGATTGCTAAAATTTCTTTTTTAACCTGAAGTTCTCTTAATTTTGGATGATTTTCTATGCTAATGTCTTCACTATTTAAAATCGAATTATTTAATACAATATCAATAGTATTAATTGTATTGATGTCAGGCACTACAGAGTCCTCCAATTCTAATGGTAAGTTATCTGCTAGCCACAAATGGTTAGACAATTCTAGTTTAGATTTTACATATCCTATGGTTGCTTTCTCTAAATCTAATATTCTGCTTTTAAAATTAATACTAGCTTCTAAAGTATCAATAGCTGGTTTATCTCCAGCTTCAAAGCTCTTTTTTACATTATTTAAACGTGTTTCAGCATTTATTAAATAATTTGAATACACTTGTTTAGCTTGGTAATTTTTAAGCCAATTAAAATAGGAAGTAATAGCATTGTATAAAATGTCATTAATTACTTGTTGTTGTTTTGCTTCAGCTTGTTTGGTATAGAGTTTGGCTTGTTGTAAAGTAGCCATTCGCTCGTTTATTAATAGGCCTTTTAATAATGAGACGGAAACTCCAGCACTATACAACCCTTCTGTTGGTGTATTTAATTCTGGATTTAAAAAATTACCTTCGTTAGATTCGTAATTTGCTTTTAATTCTACACCATACCACGTTGGAATTTTAAACATCGTGTTGAGTTTATCGTAATATTCTGTGTCTTTAAACTTTTTTCGGTTGTAATCGACTTCTAATTTAGGATCAAAAGCACCTCTAGATTTTAATAATTTTGCTTCACTTTCGCTAGTAATAAGTTGTGCTTGCTTAACAATAGGATGAAATTGTTTAACGTAACCTAAATACTCTTCTAAGGTTATAATTTGTTTGCCTTCTTGAGAAAAACAGAGGAAACCATTAAAAATAAAGAATAGTATAAACAGTCTTTGCATTAGGCTTTCTTTTTAGTATTAGAATCTTCAGATTTGTTATTTGGCTGATAGAAATTAGGAGGGAAGCTATTAATTTGTCGCCATAACTCAAACCAAATAGGTACATTCTCTAACAGCGCTATGGTTTTAGCTCCTGAACCAACACGAATTGCTTTTGGCCATTCTACATCATTTTCGTCTGGTTTTAATAATACACGATACATACCATTGGCACTAATATAATTTTCAATAGCTACAATTTTTGCACCATAGGTACCATAAGATACGTTAGGCCATCCACTAAAAATTAAAGCAGGCCAACCATCAAACTGTACACGTACATCTTCGCCTTTGTGAATTAGTGGTAAATCTATTGGACGTACATACATTTCTACAGCAAGTTCATAATCTGCAGGCATTATACTTACTAATTGCTCACCTTCTTTAAAAGCCTCACCAATACCAGATTTAATAGCTTTGTTAATGTAACCGTCTTGTGGTGCAGTTACAAAAAGTAAACTACCACGTTTTTTATAGTTTGCTAAGCTAGTTTCTAATTTAGAGACTTCTGCTTCTGTGTCAAATCCACTAGATTGTGCAGTATATAAATTACTTTGTGCTTTTGCTATTTTATCGCCATAAGTAGCATTAATAGTCGATAAGTCTAATCTACTATTAATTACTTCGTTTTTAGTACTTAAAAACTTGTTTTGTTGTGAGATAAGCTTGGCATTAGCTTCTTGTAACTTTGCATTTTTTTCTTCTACATCTTTAACAGCTTTTAAGCCTTCTTTTTCTAAAGTAACTGCACGATCAAATTGAATTTTTGCAATACTTGCATTGTTTTTAATAGCTTCTAAATCAATACTATCGGTTTTTACTTTTAATTGCGCTTGCAATAATTTGTTTTTAGCCATCTCTAATTTAAGACTTCGCTCTTGTTGCAAAGCGGTTATTTGGTTTTTTAAAGCAACAGTTTTGTTTTTATAGGCTTCTACAGACGAGGATTTAGCTGTAAGTTGGTTGTCTGTGCGTTCTGCCAAACGCTCATCAAAATAATCGCTTTTTACTTCAGAAATTCGCAATATCGTATCTCCTTTTTTTACAAAATCACCTTCTTGTACAAACCACTCTTCGACACGACCAGGTATTTGAGACTGTAATGTTTGTGGTCTTTGGTCTGGTTTTAAAGTAGTTACACTTCCTTTGCTAGAGATGTTTTGCGTCCAAGGTAAAAAGAGAATGATAACCATTATTAAAGAAAAAGCAAAGAGGAATTTTTTAAAACGTTTATGGTATTCTCTTGTAAAAATATCTTGCCCAGACTTAAACTTTTTTAAGTCAACAAGCTCTGCTATTTTATTATTTGAAATATTTAACATCGCTTATGTGTTTTTAATAAATTCTCCGTTTTTAAGTGTAATTAGTGTCGTACACTTTTGCTTCCAGTTGGAGTTGTTACTCACTACAATTAAACTCCATGGTCTTGCAGGATCTGTTAAATAGTTTATTATTTTTTTAGATTCGTCATTATGAAAATGGTCTAAGGGTTCTTCTAAAATTAACAGCTTAGGTTCCTTTGTAATTGCTCTTGCTAATACCAATTTTTTAGCAATAGTATTTGCCATTTGTTTTCCTTCAGGCTTTAAAATAGTATTAAGACCTTTTGGTTGTTGTTTTAAAAATTCGTCTAAACCTATATTATTAAACGTATTATAAATGGCTTCGTCTGTAATAGTAGCATTACCAAAGGTTATATTTTCTCTAATAGTGCCTTCAAAAGGCGTTTCGGCAGTAAGTGACAATCCCAAATTTGCACGATAATCGTTTATAATTAAACTTTCAATAGAAAGATTATTTACAAAAATATAGCCAGAGGTTGGAGTAATGACACCTGCAATTAATTGTAATAAACTAGACTTACCAGAACCACTTGCTCCTTGTATTAAAATTCGATCTTTAGGATGTATTTGAAATGAAATATTATTTAAAATAACGTCTTTTCTGTTTTCTACTTTATACGATACGTCTTTTAACTCAATTGTTAAGTCACTGTTTGGGTTTATGATTTCGCCTTTTTGGGCTTCAATAGGTTTATCGACTACTTGTCCTAATTTTTCTATAGATGTTAACACATCGTAAAAAGACTCTAACCCAAGAATAAGTTTTTCAACAGAATTTATAACCAAAATAATTATAATTTCAGCTGCGACAAACTGTCCAATATTCATACGTTGGTCCAAAACTAAAAATCCACCTATAAGTAATAATCCTGCTGTAACTAGCACTTTAAACCCAATCATTTGAATAAACTGAAACACTAATATTTTAAAGTGATTTTCTCTAGATTTTAAATAGTCATCCACTAAAAGATCTGTTTTGTGCATTGCCAACTGCGTTTTACCAGAGAGCTTAAAACTAATAACTGCACGAGAAATTTCTTGTAACCAATGTGCTACTTTATACTTGTTTTTAGACTCTTGTAAACTGGTTTCTAATCCTATTTGAGCAGTGTATTTAAACACAATAAAAATTAAAAGCAATAATAATATTCCAAAAATGATAAAAAACGGATGGTAAAAAGAGAGCAGGAGCAAAGCAAAAATAATTTGTAAAAATGCTGATGGCACATCGATTAAAATTTTTGATAATCCTTTTTGAATGGTTAACGTATCGAAAAACCGATTGGCCAATTCAGGAAGGTAATAGTTACGTAATTCGGTCATTTTTATTTTAGGAAATCGGTAACTTAATTCAAACGACGCTCTAGTAAAAATACGTTGTTGTATGGTCTCAATTATACGCATTTGCATTAACTTTAAAATCCCAGTAAATGCAACTCCTGCAGTTACTAAAACAATTAATACAATCCAAGATGTAGAGATTTGAGCGCCTTGTAATAAGTTGATAATTGCTTGTATTCCAAGTGGTAACGACAAGGCAACTAAACCTTCAAAAACAGCATAGTAACCTATTTGAAAAATATCTTTACGCTCTAGTTCTAAAAGACCAACAAACCGTTTCCAAGGTGTTAATGGATTAGTCATTTGCAGAAAGGGTTTTTAGTATTAAATGGGTAAAAAAATCGGTTGGCGTAGTTTTAGTATCGCAATTAGTAATCGATTTAAAATGTATTTTTATAAACTGTTGATGCAAAGCGCCATCTACTAAATTACTCGCTAAACTTAAGTTGTACTTGTAATTAGAGTTGTAAGCCAAAATAATATCTGCAAGACGCTGTATTACACGTTTATAAGGCATAAAAAGACCTTCTTTATTCTCTTCATCTACTTTTTTTGTTAAGTAGGATTTAGAGTTTTCATTAATTACAATCTGGTTTAATAATACCTGGTTAATGTGTTTGTAATTACTATCTTGTTTTGTGGTTCTGGTTACAATCTCAATCGCTTTTTTTAGCTTTTCTTCAGCATTACTAATACTATAAGTTTCAATAACCAATTGATATTCTATCCAACTCCAATACCATGAAGTTAAATAAATAAGCAATTTGTGCTTACTTTCAAAATACCTGTAAATAGAACTTTCGTTAGAGCCTATAAGTTGACCTAATTTCTTAAAATTAAAATCTTCAAAGCCAATATCTTCAATAAGTATAATACTGTTTTCAATTATTTTTTTGCCTAATGAAGACGATTCAGGATCTTTTAAATAAATACCTTGTGGAATTTCTATTTTAATATTTGAAAGTAAAGTTTTCATAACTAATAATATTTTATGCAAATATAATAGTATTACTATTAATTATGAAATAAATACTTCTATTTTAATTAATATTATTTTTAATTAATTGAAAATCAATACATTAACTTTAATAATAAATCTTTAAATTATAACAATTACACTTTATGCAGTAATAACAAAAGCTAACAATTAACCAATAACAAATCAAATACATAGTGTTGCCTGTAAAAGTGTAGTTATCTTTGCAAAAAAATAGTCTATGTCAAAACAGTTTTTAGAATTAGGAATAAATGAAAAATTTCAGAAGCGTTTAGCGCACTTACAGATTTCTGTACCAACAGCTATACAAGAAAAGGCGATTCCTATAATTTTAAATCAAACAGAAGATCTCGTAGTAGTAGCAAAAACAGGAACAGGAAAAACTGCTGCTTTTGGTTTGCCTTTACTTCAGCTTACAACTAGTGAAAGTGCTACAATACAAACGCTAATTTTAGCGCCAACACGAGAATTAGGACAACAAATTTATGCCAATTTAGTGTCTTTTAATACTGAAGATTCAAAAATCGAAATAGCTGGTCTTTTTGGAGGAATACCAATAAAACCGCAAATAGAACGCTTAAAAGAAACTATACATATAGTTGTGGCAACTCCAGGTCGTTTAGCCGATTTGTTAGAGCGACAAGCCATTAATTTAAAAAGCATTAACTATTTTGTTCTGGATGAAGCAGACGAAATGATTACTGCGCATAAAGAAGGCATTGATACTATAATTAAAGCCTTGCCAAAATCCCGAAGAACTTTATTGTTTACAGCTACATTACCAGGAACTATAAAGCAATTGGTACAAAATTACATGTCCAAAAAAGTGATCCACATCCAAGCAGATATGGCAACGGTTGGCCACAAAGGTATCGAGCATCACTATGTGGTTGTGGAACCTATAGAAAAACTAGAGGTATTACTACATTTTTTAAACACTAAAGAAGGCGAACGAGGGATTATATTTTGTAAAACGAAAGCAGCTGTTAATAAGCTCGCTAAAAAGTTGGCGATTAATAAGTTTTCTTCTGGAGCGTTACATGGCAGCTTAACACAAGGCATTCGCGATCGTATAATGGGTCAATTTAGAGAAGGCCATATCAGTATTTTAGTAGCAACCGATTTGGCTGCTCGTGGTATTGATGTAAAAGACGTGTCGTATGTTGTAAATTATCATTTACCAGATACTTACGATGCTTATGTGCATAGAAGTGGACGTACAGCTAGAGCAGGAGCAAAGGGACTCTCATTAAGTGTTATTCAGCAAGAAGAACTTGAAGATATTCCAGAGTTTGAAGCAGAATTAGGTCTAGTATTTAAGGAATATATTAAAGCAGATGCGCAAAGTATAGAAGAAAATAATGCCTTATTATGGGCAAAAAAAATCTTTAAAACAAAGCCTAATCGTGAGGTTTCAGAAGAGTTTAAAGCCAAGATAAAAACCATTTTTCATCATTTAACAAAAGAGGAGTTAGTCGATAAAATACTAGCAAATTATTTAGCTCAAAATGCTTCAGCACCTGTAAAATCTGAAGCCACTAAAAAGTCTAAAAAGAACTAATTCACATGGCAAATAGCATAAAAAACCAACAGGATATTTTAGACAAACTAAACATAGAGACCTTAAATCCTATGCAAGAGGAAGCAGTTTCAGTTATAGAAAACACCACAAATACCATATTATTATCTCCAACAGGAACAGGAAAAACTCTAGCATTTTTACTCCCATTATTGCAAGTTTTAGATTCAGAATTGCAAGAGGTTCAGGCACTAATAATTGTACCTTCTAGAGAATTAGCCATTCAAATAGAGCAAGTAGTGCGTTCTATGGGTTCTGGTTATAAAGTCAATGCAGTGTATGGAGGCAGACCAATGTCTAAAGATAAAATTGAAATTAAACACACACCAGCAATTTTAATAGGTACTCCTGGCAGAATACTAGATCATTTTGAAGCAGATAGATTTTCTAAATCAAATATAAAAACGCTTATTTTAGATGAATTTGATAAATCTCTAGAAGATGGTTTTGAAGAAGAAATGAAAGCCATTATTAGCCATATACCACATATTAACAAACGCATTCTAACATCTGCAACACAAGGTGTTAAAGTGCCAGGCTTTGTAAGGTTAGACAAGCCAACAACAATAAATTATTTAAAAGAAAAAAAAGAATCGCAGTTAACCATTAAAACAGTAATTGCTTCAGATAAAAGTAAATATGCAACCTTGTTTAGTTTGTTACAACATATTGGTAGCAAACCTGGTATTGTTTTCTGTAATTATAGAGATAGTATAGCTCAAGTCAGTACGTTTTTAACTCAAAAACGAATTAATCATGCCTGTTTTTCTGGAGGAATGGAACAAAAAGACAGAGAACGTGCGTTAATAAAATTTAGAAACGGAACGTGTCAAGTATTAATCGCTACAGATCTAGCAGCTAGAGGAATAGATATTCCTGAAATGAACTATATTATTCATTTAGAATTACCACTTCATGAAGAAGAGTTTATACACAGAAACGGAAGAACAGCCAGAGTTAACGCAAAAGGCACAGCCTATGTGTTAAAAGGCGAACATGAGCAATTACCAGAATTTATAACACCTAGCAAAGGAATAGACATTTCTAAAAAAGCACCATTTAAGCCACAATATTGGGAAACGCTTTTTATCTCTGGAGGACGAAAAGATAAAATCTCTAAAGGCGATATTGCAGGATTGTTTTTTAAGCAAGGTAAAATTAAAAAAGACCAATTAGGCACCATAGAACTTAAGCAAGACTGTGCATTTGTAGCAGTTCCGCTTGCTATTGCCAATCAATTGGTGGAGCAATTAAACAACACGAGATTAAAAAAGAAAAAGGTACGCGTCTCTATTTTATAATCTGAAACACATTTAGTTATAAACTTTAACCTTACCTCTAATATTTAGCTGTACTTTTGCGCCTTCAAAAAAAATGATATGAAGCGTATAAATGAATATAAAAAACTCTTTGGAGTGGAAAAAGAAGTCGAATTAAAGGCTTTAAAGAAGAGTTACCGCAATTTAGTTAAGGAGTGGCATCCCGATAAATTTCAAAATGGAGACCCTTTACAAGAAGAAGCAGAGCTAAATAGCCGAAAAATTATTGATGGATATCATTTTTTAGTTAGCATTGCTCCAGAAACTAAAGCACAAAACTTAGATAAATACACAGAAACTATTACCAATTCTGGTATTGCAGACTATACACACAAAGGCTTACTTTTAGAGATTACATTTTTGGATGGATCTACTTACGAATACTTTGGAGTAACAAAACCAGTCTATATTAAAATGATTAACAGTAGTAAACTTAATCGTTTTGCAAAACGCTCAATATATCCTAATTACGTGTATCGACAGTCAAAGAGAACCGTTGAATAGGGTTAAAAAGATAAAACATTTTAGTTATTACATAATATATTTTTAAATATAACTGAATTATAGCTTGTTTGTCGAAAATTGGCTCCATCTTTGCAAACTAATAAGTATTATAAATACAATAAATTACATTACAATGAGTAAAGGAACAGTAAAATTTTTCAACGACGCAAAAGGTTTTGGATTCATCACTGAAGAAGGAGTTGAAAAAGATCATTTTGTACACATTTCTGGATTAGTAGATGAAATTCGCGAAGGCGACCAAGTTGAATTCGATCTTCAAGAAGGTAACAAAGGATTAAACGCAGTAAACGTAAAAGTTATCTAATACATATACTTCAAGTTTATAAAAAGGCCATCACCAAGTGATGGTCTTTTTTTTGTTTTATTGTCACGTCCTGAAATAAGTTGACACAAAATCGACTTATTATGAAAAACAAAGAAACCAAAAGAGTAAAACGTACCCAACGCGATTATAATTTAGGCTTTAAATTAGCCCTTGTATCAGAGGTGGAAAAAGGCAA
>NZ_JBSHNP010000114.1:0-964 GCF_053604675.1 Lacinutrix salivirga | reverse complement strand
GCGTTAATCGCAGTATGCAATAAGTTATTGAAACAAGCCTTTGCAATTGCTAAATCGGGATTAATATATGATGATTCTTACAGAAGTACTTTAGTGAAAAATTAATGAGTTTTTACTTGTTTTTTACCACAGTACTTTGTTGTAGGTAGTTTTTTACTTTCCCATAAAGTCAAATTCATCTACAATTCCGTTCTTTTCCATTTCTTTTATTTCCTTTTCAGTCAGTTTAATTTCAATTCCGTTTTTGTCATAAAATTTCCAATTCTCATTTAGAAATCCAATATTTATTTCGTCTCCGCCTTCGCAAGTTGTTTCAATGTGCTTTTTGTCAATTTTATAAATTCCTTTTGCTCTTAATTGTCCATTTTCGTGATAATAATTCCATTCTCCAATTTTGTAACTATAAATAATATCACAAGGTCCAGCAATACAGCAATTCACATACGAGTCAGTTTTATATTCTCCCGTTTCTTTCAGTTTCCCATTCTCATAAAATTCACTCCACAATCCAATTCGAGCAGCTTTAGATAAAAAGTCCGAGTCAATTTGTCCGATACTTTTTAAAAGTCCGTTTTCATAAAATTCCATTTCGGTTTTTTTAGAAATCGATTCCGATTCAGTATTCGATTCCGAAACTATTTTAGTCGATTTACAACTAAAAATGCAAACTAAAATTAGAATGTAAAATGGTATTTTCATATTTCGGTCAAATTACCTACAACGATTTTGTGTATGGTTAGTTGCGTGTTTAAGCAACTAATTTAGTAAACAAAAACGAACGCGAGAAAATTCCGAAGGAATTTTCCAAATAAGCAACGACCAAAGCAATTAATTATACACGTCTTAAGTTTACAATTCATTAAATTAGATAAATAAACAGAAAAGACAAAAGAGAGGAGTAAGGTTATTATATACGCAGAAGCCTAGACTTCGTCAACATTGAAAATCCCCTCTCTTTTCTACA
>NZ_JBSHNP010000113.1:0-211 GCF_053604675.1 Lacinutrix salivirga | reverse complement strand
TGAAATATTGGTTTTTAAATTTATGAGTAAGCACATCGCGTCAGTTCGAGTGGTTCGATTTTAGGAGAAGTGTATCGAGAACTTCTGTTTATGGCTTCTCGATACTATTTGTTCATGCTTCACAAATCACTCGAAGTGACGTTGCGGAAGCTGTGTGTTTATTATGTTATACGTTTTATATCATACACTTTGAGTAAGCACATCACGTCAG
>NZ_JBSHNP010000112.1:0-527 GCF_053604675.1 Lacinutrix salivirga | reverse complement strand
TGAAATATTGGTTTTTAAATTTATGAGTAAGCACATCGCGTCAGTTCGAGTGGTTCGATTTTAGGAGAAGTGTATCGAGAACTTCTGTTTATGGCTTCTCGATACTATTTGTTCATGCTTCACAAATCACTCGAAGTGACGAAACGGAAGCAAAGTGTGACATATTGGTTTTTAAATTTATGAGTAAGCACATCGCGTCAGTTCGAGTGGTTCGACCTTGGGAGAAGTGTATCGAGAACTCTTTAGCTTATGGCTTCTCGATACTATTTATTCATGATTCACAAATCACTCGAAGTGACGAAACGAAAGCAAAGTGTGATATATTGGTTTTTAAATTTATGAGTTAGCACATTGCGTCAGTTCGAGTGGTTCGATTTTAGGAGAACTGTATCGAGAACTTCTGTTTATGGCTTCTCGATACTATTTGTTCATGCTTCACAAATCACTCGAAGTGACGTTGCGGAAGCTGTGTGTTTATTATGTTATACGTTTTATATCATACACTTTGAGTAAGCACATCACGTCAG
>NZ_JBSHNP010000111.1:0-428 GCF_053604675.1 Lacinutrix salivirga | reverse complement strand
TAAGATTCTTCGCTGCGCTCTGAATGACAAAACTTACCATAAATAGCGTTATATGTTATAATGTCATTCAGAAGGAAGTATGACTGAAGAATCTCATCAATATTAATTTTTTTAGATTCTTCGCTGTGCTCTGAATGACATAACTTACCATAAATAGCGTTATATGTTACAATGTCATTCAGAAGGAAGTATGACTGAAGAATCTCATTAATAAAATTTTTTTAGATTCTTCGCTGTGCTCTGAATGACAAAACTTACCATAAACAGCGTTATATGTTACAATGTCATTCAGAAGGAAGTATGACTGAAGAATCTCATTAATAAAATTTTTTTAGATTCTTCGCTGTGCTTTGAATGACATAACTTACTTTAAATAGCGTTATATGTTACAATGTCATTCAGAAGGAAGTATGACTGAAGAATCTCAT
>NZ_JBSHNP010000110.1:0-528 GCF_053604675.1 Lacinutrix salivirga | reverse complement strand
ATATCCATCGTTTGTAGATGCTGTTGTACCATCAACTACTGTTACCGTTTCTGGATCTGATCCGGTTGTTGTTAATGTTGGATCAATATCTGCTGGTAATGTATTCTCTTCTACATCTACTGTAGCATCACCTAATGGAAGACCTGTTGCTGTCCATGAACCATCTCCTAGAGTCGTTACGGTTGTAACTGTTCCATCTGCATCTGTAATTGTAACATCTACATTTGGAATTCCTTCTTCACCTGCATCTTGGATACCATCGCCATTTGTGTCTTCGAATACTACTCCTGACACATCTCCTAAGACTTCTGCTGTTATCGTCACCTCTACTTCTGCTGTATCACAGTTTGGTGTTGGTGTTGCGTTATCACATACTGTATATTCAAATGTATCTGTTCCATTGTATCCTGGGTTTGGTGTGTAGGTTACTACATCATCACTTGGATCGTTTGGTGTGTTGTTTGGATCTGTTATGACTACGGTTCCATTGGTTGGTGGTGTTGTGATTGCGATTGTGCCTTCCGTTGG
>NZ_JBSHNP010000109.1:0-217 GCF_053604675.1 Lacinutrix salivirga | reverse complement strand
TTAATGAGATTCTTCAGTCATACTTCCTTCTGAATGACATTGTAACATATAACGCTATTTATGGTAAGTTTTGTCATTCAGAGTGCAACGAAGAATATTAAAAATTAATATTGATGAGATTCTTCAGTCATACTTCCTTCTGAATGACATTGTAACATATAACGCTATTTAAAGTAAGTTATGTCATTCAAAGCACAGCGAAGAATCTAAAAAAATT
>NZ_JBSHNP010000108.1:0-183396 GCF_053604675.1 Lacinutrix salivirga | reverse complement strand
AGAACTGTACGAAATCTGTGTAGAAAAGAGAGGGGATTTTCAATGTTGACGAAGTCTAGGCTTCTGCGTATATAATAACCTTACTCCTCTCTTTTGTCTTTTCTGTTTATTTATCTAATTTAATGAATTGTAAACTTAAGTTGTATATAATTTATTGCTAGTTCTAGCCTAGTTACGAAAATCCTCGCGGATTTTCTATTCGGTTTGTATTTGCTAAATTACGTGCTAAACCACGCAACAAACCATATACAAACACGTTGGCAGTAATTAGAGCCACTCAAAAAACCAAGAACAATATGAGATACTTACTTTTCTTTTTTATAATTTTAGTTTCGTGTTCAACAGATGAAACTCAAAATCCTGATGAAAATCCAGATAATGAAAACCCAATTAGTGATGGTCGCTACAAAATATCATTTAGTGCAATCGGAAATACTGGAGAAAAACATTTTAAAGCAATTTACAAATTTGATGATAATGAACCTCAAATAGTTAATTATGATGGATTTGTCTCGCCACAAGGATTTATGATTGGAGATGCAACCGAAAGAATAGACTTTGAATTAGAAATGACAAGTGGAACTTCTTATTTAAGTAATGTTATGATGAAAGTAGAAGACCTTTTAACTAACGAAATTAGGTACGAAATGGATATTTTAGACGGAACAAATCAATATATTTTGTCGCCTGACGTATTAACTGAAAAAGATTTTTTAAATAACCTTTATGGAACACCACCACAAAGTTTTAATCCAAGGAATAATTACAAATTAAAATATCACGCAACTATAAATTATGGAAGCCAAGGTTCAAGTACAGGAGAAAATTATTACTACGATTATAGAGATGATGTTTTAGTTCATAAGCCAACAAGAGGTAGTTTAAGAATTGTTGTTGATACAGCACCTTTAAATTTACCAAGTGATTATTCTTTAGAAACAGAACAAAATGCTTGGTTAATTCAAGACAATAGTAATGACCCAAATAATGGATTTTTAAATATACTCAAGGCGACAAGCACTTTGAGTCCATTTGAAGATTTTAACTCAAATAATGTTGATAAAACTTATGATTTAATTTTACCAAGTCATATGTCTGAATTAACTCTAAAATTTAGAGGAGATGATGCAAATGCAACAGTTTATCTAATGAGAAAAGATGGCACGACCGAAACTCAAACAATATCAACATCAAATAATCAATTACAAACAATAAACTTTACCTTGTAAATATGAGCCTAATAAAAGTAATTTATCAGTTTGGAAACAATGAAGTTTTTGACTACTTCATACTTGATAAAAAAGAGAACGGAATTGAGAAAGACATTGATAAAGATTCATTAGCATTTGAATTTGGTGGTAAAGGCAAAATAATAATGAGTAATTATGGTCAAATTATATTTGGAGCGTTTGATATTTTACTTGAGAAAAGAAGAAAAGGAACAGATACATTCTGTGGTTATTCATTAGCAAATAAGGATGAAATTAAAATAATTAAATAACTACTGCCAACAAAGTACTGTGGTAAAAAACAAGTAAAAACTCATTAATTTTTCACTAAAGTACTTTTGCAAGAATCTTAATATATTAATCCTTATTTTGCAATTGCAAAAGCCTGTTTAAAAGCTTATTACATACTGCTATTAATGCTAATTTTTTACGCTTTCCTTTTGCTACTAATCTATCAAATAACGCTTTACAAGTTCTATTGTATTTACAAGCATTAAAACTGCACATAAATAATAAATTTCGTAGTTTTTGATTGTCTTTTTTGCTATTCTAATTTCTTACTATGAAGAAATTGCTGAATGCACTGTCTTAGGAAAAAACAACAAAGGAATATCAAAGCCAATAGCTTAGACAAAAATTTAATACTATTTTGTAATTAAAAAATTAGTTGTAATTATAACTTTTATAACTGTAAGTAATTAATATAAAAATGGCAAAAAACTATAATTTAATAGTACCTTTACTGCAATTAATTTTGGTATATTCCGCAATACAGTTTCTATGATTTTACATGTCCAAATTACCCAAAGCGCATAAATTTATTGATCTTTCTGACTATGGCAGACCTTTAGCTAGAGTTATTGCAAATGCCTTAAAGAACACCTCTTTTACACCAATTCATATTACTATAAGTTTTATAATTTGTGGCTTAATTGCCATTTTTTGTATTCTAAAAGGGTACAACTGGTTAGCTGCTTTATTTTTAATTTTAAAGTCTGTTTTAGATGCTGCAGATGGTGAGTTAGCACGTGTAAAACAAACACCTTCTTACACTGGTCGCTATTTAGATTCTGTTGCAGATATTATACTTAATGCCTTATTTTTTATTTCTATTTGGTATGTTACGAGTACTAGTTTTTGGATATGTATTCTCGCATTTATAGGTTTACAATTACAAGGTACACTTTATAATTACTACTATGTGATTTTAAGAAATAGGTTTGATGGAGATACTACTAGTCGTGTGTTTGAAACTAAAACTCCATTTGCTTTAAAAGGTGAAAAGCAGAAACATGTAAACACTCTTTTTGGTTTATATAAACTTTTTTATGGTGCTTTTGATAAGACGATTTATGTTTTAGATAAAAATGCCGAAAAAGGGAAGGTTCTTCCTAATTTATTTATGACGAGTATCTCAACCTTCGGATTAGGATTTCAATTATTAATTATCTCAATCTTGCTTATTTTGGGATTAAAAGCTATAATACTGCCTTTCTTTTTAGGCTATACTGTTATGGTATTTGTGTTTATTGGGATTAGAAAGCTGTTCTATTAATTTGTTACAAATTCTTTTAAAACATCTATTACATAGTCTATCTCCTCTTTAGTATTGTATTTACTAAATGAAAATCTTAAGGATGGTTTTTGCATATCCTCATAACATAAAATTTGTGATAGTACGTGCGAGCCTTTAGCGCTTCCACTTTGGCAAGCACTCCCTTTAGAACAAGCAATGCCTTTTAAATCTAATTGAAATAATAGTATTGGTGCTTTTTCTGGAGCAATTGGTAAACATACGTTTAAAACTGTGTATGTACTCTTTTTAAAATCTGTACAGCTTCCGTTAAAACCAACTTCTGGAAAAGCTGCTTTTAGTTTTTCAATAAAATAAGTTTTAAGAGATATAATATAGTCTCGCTCAACTTCTAAATTATCGTAACTTAATTTAAATGCTTCTTCTAAACCTGCAATATTATGTATTGCTTCAGTTCCCGCTCTGTAACCTCTCTCCTGCTCTCCTCCAAAAATTAAAGGTTTTAAACCAGAATTTTTTCTTACAAATGCAAAACCAACTCCTTTTGGTCCATGAAATTTATGGGCACTTACTGCCATAAAATCCAAATGTATTTTTTGTAAATCTAATTCGTAATGCCCTACAGATTGTACAGTATCACTATGAAACAAAGCATTATTAGCCTTACACAAGTTACCTACACGCTCAATATCTAATAGATTCCCAATTTCATTATTAACATGCATTAAACTCACCAGTTTTTTCTTAGGCGATTGTAATAACTCTTCTAAATGCTCGTAATTTACATGACCATTGTCGTCTAAATCAACATATTTTACAACAATTCCGTATTCGCGTTCTAATTGGTTTACAGTATATAAAACGGCGTGATGTTCTATTCGAGACGTTATAATAGTTTTAACGCCTAAATCTCTTACAGCACTTCGTAGTGCTAAATTATCTGCTTCTGTGCCTCCTGAGGTAAAAATAATTTCGCCAGCCGAAACATTAAGGTACTTTGCAATGGTTTTACGAGATTGCTCAATAACCGATTTAGCAGAACGTCCAAAACTATGTGTTGAAGAGGCATTACCATATTGTGCTTTCATTACTGCTGTCATCCTCTCTATAACTTCGTCGCGTAATTGTGTGGTTGCCGCACTATCAAAATATACTTGTTTCATTTCTTTGTAAGCTATTAAAATGATGCCAAAAATAAGTTAAATAAAATTAATGTTGTGTTACTACGTTATAATTTAGCAATTCTATTATTTTTGTTTTATAAAAATTACTTTATGAAAAAAGTTAGCTACTTATTAGGAATTTTATGCGTACTAATTACTGCTTGTGACGATGGAGATGTGATTACAGCATCTTTAGAATTTGACCAAGAATTAGCACTTTGTGGTGATATAAATAGTGCTAATTATGTGCTTTACGATACTAAAACGAGTCCTAACGAGTCCTTAACTTTATTATTCCCTGTTAATAGTGCTAACAACGCTATTTTTAATCCAACTAGTAATGATTTAGTGACTACTCTAACTATAAATGCAAATACCACGCGTTTTAATTATAGAACCTATTCTGGAGACCCTTTACTATTAATTTGCCAAGAATTACCAGATGCTGGAGTTAGTATTATTAACGATTATGAAGCGGCTTCTGGTGCATCAGCACTTTTAACCACTACATTTATTGATGATGATGGAGATGGAATACCAAGTGCAGACGAAAACCAAGATCCTAATGGTGATGGTAATTTTGATGATGCACAAGATACCGATAGTGACGGAATACCAGATTATTTAGATAAAGATGATGATAACGATAGTATTTTAACCATTAATGAAGATTTAGAAGATGATGACGACAACCCGTTTACAAACCCATTAGATACAGATAATGACGAGACACCAAATTATTTGGATAATGATGATGATGGTGATGGTGTAGAAACAATTTTTGAAGATGGAAATGGAAATGGAATTATACTCTCTAGCGATTTAGGAGATATTGACCCAAATAGTATAACCAATCCTGAAGTAGTACGTTACTTAGATGAAAATTCTATGGAAGTTTTTGAAGCTGTTGAATTAGCCGAAAACACCTACACTAGAACAATTACAGTAGATGTTAAAATTATAAATGCGGATATTAGTATTTTAAATGCCGATGAAATTGATTTTGGAACTTATACAACAACCATTATTTTTACTGAATAGTAACTAGTTAGGCTTAACACTTTGCAGTATATAAACTTCGGTTGCTCCTAAGCCGTATTTTTGGTAATTAGCGTCGTAAAACTTCACATTATTATAACGTCCAAAAAGGTATTCTAATTCCATTTTTAATACACCTTCTCCTTTACCATGAATAAATACTATTTTCTGAATGCGTTTTTGCATTGCAAACTCTAATTTATGTCTTGCTGTTTCTAATTGAAGCGTAAGCATATCGTGGTTTGTCATCCCTTTAGAGGATGTTGTGAGTTGATGGATGTGTAAATCGACTTCCATTGTAGGCTCGTAACGTTCTTTTGCTTTTACTTTAGGTTGAAAATGCTTTTTTGGTTCTTCTTTTTCTGAAATAACCTGGTCAACTGTCGCAGAAGAAAATAATTGGTGTCTTAAATTATCGGATTTAATTTTAACCAACTCATTAGCTTCAAATTTAAGCATAAAACCATCTTTAGTTTCTAAAGTTACTGTATGACCTTCTATTGAAGATATAATACCAGATAAATCTTCGTCTAAAACAGAAACTGTATCACCAATTTTAAACATAGTTAATCTTCTTTTTTATTCTCTAATTTAGTATTTGCAGCTTCTTTTTCTTCTTTTATAAAAGAAGTTTCTTCTTTTTTTCTACTAGGTATCGTTCTAGATAATGTATAAATCCCAAACATTAAACACACAATACCTCCTATAAGTAATGCTGTATTTTGTTCTTTTTGAGCATTTGCATAAATAGCTACAATTGCTCCAATAGCAATAAAAACATAACTTTTAACAGAATTATTCATCTTTTTAACAATTATTTTAATATTTTATTAACAAATATGTTAATTTTAAATAAACACTATTAACACCTTTTGCTATGACCAAAATTACTCAAATTTTAAAACAACAAGTAACACTAATCGTAATTTGTTTTACTCCGCTGTTGTACTCACAAGTTGGAATAGGCACTACTACGCCTTCACACCAATTAGAAATAGTAAATACTGGAAATATTGGAGCCTCTACATTAACTATTAGTGATAATAGCGGCATTGATGGTGTCTCGTTAACTGGTGTAAATCAAAGTACACTAAATGGTTATAATGCTATAGAAGGTGGCACAAACGGTTCATATTCTGGAGTTTATGGATTATACATTCAAACTACTGGTATAGGAAATGGTGTTTATGGAGTTGCAAATAGTTCTGATGGTGTTGGTGTTTTTGGCACTGTTCCTACTTCTGGAACTTGGACTGGTTTTGGTGGTTTGTTTACTGGAGGCTTAGCTTATGCTAATGGTCTATACAATGTGTCTGATACTAGTGCTAAATCTAATATTATACAACTAACTAATGTTTTGGAGAAACTTAAAAACATTAATGGGTATCAATATACCTACAATTTTCATGCTTTTAATAAAAATATGGCCAATAGTGAAAAGCTGTATTATGGTTTTTTAGCTCAAAATATACAAGATCATTTTCCACATGCCGTTGCAAATAAAAATGTGAGGTTAGCAAACGACAAGCAAGATTTAAATGATAAAGATGTAATTGTGAATAAAGAATTAACTATTGTTGATTATACAGCATTAATTCCTATATTAGTTGAAGCAACTAAAGAACAACAAATAATTATTGAACAGCAGCATAAAAAAATCAAAACTTTAGAATCTAAATTAAAGCAGTTTGAACTGAAGCTAAATGCATTGTCAAAAAATTAATGATTTTGGACAATAGAAAACCTTAAATAAACTAATTATATCATAAGTTATGGCTAACAAATTTTATCTATTTTTATTTACGATTCTTATTACTTGCTCAACTTACGCGCAACTGTCAGTGAGAAATAATTCATTCGTATTTGTTACAGATGAAGTCCTTTTTGTTACAGACGATGTGAATTTAGAAGAAACAAATGCAAGTCTATACCTCAGAAACGAAGCACAATTAGTACAAGGTCCTGGTACAACTGGCAATTCTGGTATTGGAAAACTTAGTGTGTTTCAAAGCGGAACAGTCAATCAATATGCTTATAATTATTGGGCTTCTCCTGTAGGAAACGCATCTGCTAACGATAATGCAAATAGAGATTTTATTCCTAATCAACAGTTTTTTGATTTTATTGGAGATCCAGATCCTGCGTTAAACCCAATAACAAGTGTTCCTGCAATGTTTACGTATAATGTAAATGGCACAAGTAGCCCTTTAGTAATTTCAGACAGATGGTTATACAGTTACGATCCAGGAATTTCTTATACAGAATGGGATTATCTTGGAGACAATGGTAACCTAGCCGCTGGTTATGGCTTTACAATGAAAGGTATGGGAACTGCAGCAACAGGTAACCAACTATACGATTTTAGAGGAAAACCAAACAACGGAACCATAGAAGTAGATATTGAAGATGGTTTACAAACCTTAGCAGGAAACCCTTATCCTTCTGCTTTAGATGCTTATGCCTTTATCCACGATGTACAAAATGCAGGCTTAAACGATGAATTAAATACAAATGGTGGTTTTACTGGTGCGCTGTATTATTGGGAACAAAGCCCTACAAACCATACATTAACCTCTTATTTAGGAGGTTACGCTACATATACCAATTTTTTAGACGATTTAGGAGACGCAGACCCAAGTAACGATATTGTTGTCGATTCTTTTACATTTGCACCATTCTCACTATACGATGGTAATGGAAACCCTTTAGGATTTCCTACAGGAACTGGCTCTAAAGTAGCCTATAGATACATACCAATTGGACAAGGTTTTTTTATTGAAGGTGCAGCAGGAATACCAACAAATACTAAAGTGTATTTTAAAAACTCACATAGAGCGTTTTACAGACAATCTGGTGCAGAGAGTTATTTTTTTAGAAATAGTGATGATACAAACACTAATACCCTAACCGAAAACGGCTTAAATACTGTACCAAGTTCGTTTAAGCGTTTTAGAATTAATGTTGGTTTTAATGAAGATTATAACAGACAACTGTTAATGAATTTTCATCACTCTGCAACAGCTGGTTTTGATTACGGTTTGGAAGCAAAACCTTACGAGTTATTAGCTTCCGATGCACATTGGACGCTAAACAACAACCCATACGTTATACAAGCATTTAACTTTGATCTTGCCCTTACAATACCTCTAGTTATTAAAGCTGAAAACCAACAACCTCTCAACTTTAATATTGTAGATATTCAGAATTTTGACGAAAGCCAACCAATATATATCCACGATATAGAAAATAATATTTATGTAGATTTAAGGAACCAAGACTATTCTATAAATATTCCAGCTGGTGTGTACACAGACCGTTTTGAAATTACATTTACTCAAAACACACTTAGTGTTGATACTGAAGAATCTAATACTTTTCAGGTTTACCAAAATAACACAACTTCAGAATTAACAGTAAACAATCCAAATGGCTTAGATGTAAAATCTGTTACACTTTATGATGTAGCTGGAAAACGTGTTTTAAACCAACAAAAATTAAAGCTTCAAACAGAATATAGATTTTCTACAAAAAACTTAAGCGATGGAGTTTATATTACTAAAGTAGATGTTAAAAATGGAGAGTCAATAAACAAAAAGGTAATAATCTCTAGCAAAAACTAACTTAAACTTTATACATTTGTTCTAATGTTTTTAGCAATAATTTTTGAAGGTTTAGAGGAATACATGTTGCCTTGTTTAAACAAACAACTACTTGGTTTTGAATGTTTAGGCTGTGGATTACAACGTGCTTTAAAACTTATTTTTCAAGGTAAATTTATAGACGCTTTTAAGATGTATCCTGCTATTTATACATTAATTCCTCTTGGAGCGCTTATTGGTTTAAATTTTTTCTATAAATTTAAACATTCAAATAAAATTATAAATTACTTAGCAATAGCTTCAGTATTAATAATTATAACAAGCTTTTTAATAAAACAATTAAACTAAATTAAAACCAACTTTCATGAAAAAACAACTTAATCCAACTCTTGTTTACGTACTAGCCATAATAGGTTTACTATGCTGCTGCTTTGGTGGTCTAGGATTTATATTAGCAGGTATTGCATTTTATATAGCGCATACCAAAATTAAAGATGCACAGCTTAATCCTGATGCTTACGAAGGAGATATTAAAGCTATGAACACAGCAAAAACTGTAGCGCTTATAATTTTAATAATTAATGTTTTATACTTATTATATACTGCTTATCAAATATATACTGTTGGTTGGGACGAGATGATGGAACAATCTAGACAAATAATGGAGCAATACGAAGCTCAACAATAATAATTTAAAAATTATAAAAAAAGCGACCAATTGGTCGCTTTTTTTTATCTAACTCGTTGAGATTACTTCTCAAATTGTTTTAACGTCTTTGTGATAATAGAGACACAATCTAATAGTTGTTCTTTATTCATCACTAAAGGAGGAGCAAAACGTATAATATTACCATGCGTTGGCTTTGCTAATAACCCATTATCGCGTAATGCTAAACAGATGTTCCAAGCGGTATCACTATCTTCCGTATCATTTATTAAAATAGCATTTAATAATCCTTTCCCTCTTACTGTACTTACAATAGTTGAGGTTTCTATAAACTTAGACATTTCTGCTCTAAACAATTCGCCTAAATCAAACGCATTTTGTGCTAAATTTTCGTCTTTAATCACTTCTAATGCAGCAATTCCTACAGCTGCTGCAACAGGATTACCACCAAATGTACTTCCATGATTTCCAGGTTTAATAACATCCATTATAGCGTTATTTGCTAAAACAGCACTTACAGGATAGGCTCCACCAGACAAGGCTTTACCTAAAATAAGTATATCTGCTTTTACTTCTGGTGTATCAGAGCAATGCTTATCTGCACAACTACAATCGCCACAAGTGGCTAATAAGCGACCTGTTCTTGCAATACCAGTTTGTACTTCATCTGCAATAAATAATACATTATGCTTTTCGCAAAGTGCTTTTGCTTTTGCCAAATATCCCTTAGAAGGTACGTAAACACCTGCTTCACCTTGTATAGGCTCTACTAAAAAACCTGCAACGTTTTTATTCTTAGTTAACGCATCTTCTAAAGCGTTTAGATTATCATATTCAATTTTTATAAATCCTTTAGTGTAAGGTCCAAAATTTTTACGCGCAACAGGATCGTTAGAAAACGAAATAATTGTAGTGGTACGTCCATGAAAGTTGTTTTCGCAAACAATAATTTCAGCTTCATTTTCATCTATTCCTTTTACTTCATAAGCCCATTTTCTACATAGCTTTAAAGCCGTCTCTACAGCTTCTGCTCCAGTATTCATTGGTAGTAACTTATCGAAATTAAATGTTTCTGTAGCATATTTTTCAAACTTACCAAGCATATCATTATAAAATGCACGCGATGTTAAAGTTAGAGTTTGAGCTTGGTTAACCATAGCTCCAACTATTTTTGGGTGGCAATGTCCTTGGTTTACTGCAGAATAGGCAGATAAAAAGTCGTAATACTTTTTGCCTTCTACATCCCAAACATAAACACCATCACCTTTACTTAATACTACTGGAAGCGGATGGTAATTGTGCGCTCCATACTTGTTTTCTAAATCCATCGCTTGTTGCGATGTTAATTGGTCTAAAACAGCCATTTTTTAATGTGTTAATTAATGAATAAAATATCCATTCCTACTCTACCTTTTTCCTTTCGAAGTGTCGAAAATTCAGCGTGGGAAAGAAATCATCCCTAAGACTTGCAAATTAATAAATAAAACTGGTATTAAAAATTTTTTAATTTCATTTTAAACGAAATATATAATGAAGTAAAAAAATCGTAATTCTAAACTCGTAAATAGTAAATCCTTTGCTTACTTTTGCACCTATGTCAAGAAGAAAATCTAAAAAACAAGTATTTACAAACGTCGAGGTTATCGATGCTGGAGCAAAAGGAAAAACCATTGCAAAAGCACCAGACGGAAGAGTTATATTCTTACCAAATGCAGTACCTGGAGATATTGTAGATGTGCAAACATTTAAAAAACGAAAGGCCTATTTTGAAGGTAAAGCTACTGTATTCCATAAACTATCAGACAAGCGCACAACACCAGCTTGTGAGCATTTTGGAACTTGTGGTGGTTGTAAATGGCAAGACATGGCTTACGAGCATCAATTGCACTACAAACAAAAGGAAGTTACCAATAATTTAACCAGAATTGGACATATAAACTTACCAGAAGTCACTCCTATTTTAGGTGCTGCAGAGCAGTATTTTTATAGAAATAAAATGGAATTCTCTTTTAGCGATAGTCGTTGGCTTACTTTAGAAGAGGTGCAAAGTGATAAGGATTTAGGAGATAGAAACGCATTGGGTTTTCATATTCCTGGAATGTGGGACAAAATTTTAGACATAAATAAATGCCACTTACAACGTGATCCTTCTAACGCTATTAGAAATGCAATTAAAACCTTTGCAGTGACCAACAACTTGGAATTTTTTAACACACGTAATCAAACAGGTTTGCTGCGTACGCTAATGATTCGTACGTCTTCCACAGGTGATGTAATGGTTGTTGTTCAGTTTTTTAAAGAGGATAAAGAAAAACGCGAATTATTACTTAATTATATTGCTGAAAACTTCCCAGAAATAACTTCATTACAATATATAATTAACCAAAAAGCAAACGATACTATTTACGATCAAGACGTTATTTGTTTTAAAGGAAACGATCATATATTTGAAGAAATGGAAGGTCTTAAATTTAAAATTAATGCCAAATCGTTTTACCAAACAAACTCAGCTCAGGCTTACGAATTGTATAAGCTTACCAGAAATTTTGCAGATTTAAAAGGAGACGAATTGGTTTACGATTTATACACAGGTACAGGAACAATTGCTCAATTTGTTGCCAAACAAGCAAAAAAAGTCGTTGGAGTTGAAGCTGTACCAGATGCTATATCTGCTGCTAAAGAAAACGCACAATTTAACGGCATTAAAAACGTTGAGTTTTATGTTGGAGACATGAAAACTGTTTTTAACCAAGAGTTTATTAATACGCATGGCCAACCAGATGTGATTATTACAGATCCACCACGCGATGGTATGCATAAAGATGTTGTTAATCAAATATTAAACATTGCGCCAAACAAAATAGTTTATGTAAGTTGCAATAGCGCAACACAAGCTAGAGATTTGGCTTTACTAGATGCTACTTATAGAGTGACTAAAACGCAGGCTGTAGATATGTTTCCGCAAACACATCATGTCGAAAATATTGTGCTTTTAGAAAAAAGATAATACCATGAAAAAAATACTATTACTCCTCCTACTTTCTCTCTCTTTCATTACTTGCGAAAGGGATGATATTTGTTCGGATAATGAAGCCACTACTCCTAGACTTGTGGTCGATTTTTTAGATGTATTAAGTCCAGAAGATTTTAAAAACGTTGTGGGTTTAAGAGTACAAGGCATAGGAAATGATAACGTTTTAGAAGGTTTTAATGTCGTAAACAAAAACCAAGTACTATTGCCTTTAAAAACAACTGGCGATGTTAATGCTAATAACGAGTTAACGACCTCTTATAGTATGTATAGAGGGTTTGCCATTGACGATAATGACACTCCAGATGACACATCAGACGATTTTAATACTGGTAATGAAGACCTTATAAATATTACTTACACAACCCAAGAAATTTATGTCTCTAGAGCTTGTGGATTTAAAACCGTATTTAATATTATCTCTTTTGAAGTTGTACCAGACGCAGACAATTGGATAACTATAGTTGAAAATGCTAACAATAACCAAACAATTACTAATGAAGCAATTACACATTATAACATACAGCACTAGTTTATTATTTGCATTGTGTTTTTGTTTTGGATTACAAGCTCAAGACACTAACGAAGTTGTTAAAGACTCTATAAATATTGAACAAAAATATGGTTTACGACTTGGTCTAGATTTAAGTAAATTAGTACGATCGTTTATAGAAGAAGACTATAAAGCATTTGAAATAAATGGTGATTATAGAGTAACCGAAAACTGGTATATCGCTGGTGAATTAGGTACAGAAGAAAAAATTGTAGATAATGAGTATATTAAAACGACTACTAAAGGAAGCTATTTAAAAGCAGGTTTAGACTACAACATGTACACCAATTGGCTAGACATGGAAAACATGATTTACAGTGGCTTTAGAGTAGGCACTTCCTCATTTAGCCAAACCTTAAACAACTACTCAGTGTACTCGCAAAATCAATATTGGCAACCACAATTTACTGCTAATAATAATGAAGAGTTTAAAGGTTTAACAGCTATTTGGATAGAATTACAATTAGGCATAAAAGCCGAAGTATTAAACAATCTATTTATTGGAGCCAATGTGCAATTAAAAGGTATGATTTCGCAAGATCAACCAGCAGGTTTCGAAAATCTATATGTTCCAGGCTTTAATAGAACTTACGATAGTGGCCGATTTGGTGTTGGTTATGCCTATAATATTTCGTATCTTATTCCTATATTTAAAAAGAAAAAATAATGCACAAAGATGATATTGCAGTAAAGTTAGAAAAAGCACATAACAATTTACTACAATTTCTCTCTAACCAAGACGAAGAGCTTTGGGAAACTGGTCCTGAAGGAAAATGGACAACAGGACAGCAAGCACTACACATTTTGCAAAGCTTAAAGCCAATGAATACTGCGTTAAGCATGCCTAAATTCTTGTTACGTTACAAATTTGGTAAAACAAACAGAAGCGTCAGGAATTTTACTACTGTTGTAAAACGTTATAACGAAAAGTTAGATGAAACAAAAGACACTACTTTTGGACCTTCTAAAAATATGAAAGTCCCTAAGTTAAAAGACAAAAAATATCTTATGGATAGATTGCAAACAGAAAACAAAAAGTTGCAATATAAAACCCTAAAAAAGTGGAGCGATAAAGATTTAGATACTTACGTGCTTCCGCATCCATTAATGGGAAAAATGCCTGTAAGAGAATTATTAATGTGGACGATTTACCATATAGAGCATCACACAAAGAGTTTAGAAACAAATTACTAACGATTTCCTTTAATAGCATTAAATTGAGATAATACAATTTTTACAGAGCTATCATTTAATACTGTTCTTACTTCTTTATATTGAGAATTATAAGCGTTAGAGATTGCCCAAATATATTTTGTTTTGTCAGGAAAATGTTGAGCGATTATATCGTAATCCTTTATACTTGTTGATATTCCAAGATTTGAATGAAGCTTTATTATAGACTCTATTTCATTAATAATACTAGTTAATTCCTTTTCTGTTTTAAGATATAGCTTTGGAGGCAAATAATAACTTGTTTTATAACCAAATTCTCTAAATTTTAAGAGCGCGTTTGGGTTTCTAGACTCAATTAACACCTTGTTTTTAGAGTAGTTTCTGCTTTCTAACAACACATTTAGTTTTTCTAAAATAGCATCTTGTGTTGTTTCATTTAAGTTTTTAATGTCTAACCATAAAAAGGGATATTTACCAACTTCAATACATTCTAAATACGTTTTAAAATTTAAATTAATAGAGGTTGCTGGTGGATGGTTAACCTCAAAAGTATGTGTTGTAATATCAAAAACTAAATCTAATTCCACACCATTAAAATAGTTGAGTGCAGACTTAAGTTTTTCGGTACTATTTACTCTATGTGCAAATATTTTATCGTAATGACCTAAAAATTCAATGCGTCTTGGACTGTAGTTATACAAATAGCCTATTAATAGAATTAGTCCAACACTAAAAAATATTTTTTTACCTCTTGTCATAATCCTCTCCTTGTTTAATTAGTCTTGGTTTTTCAACAAACTGCGCATTAAAAATACTTTTTGAGGCCTCAAAACCTTCAAATTTAATTGTACTTAACTCACTAAAACTATATGGGAAATCTTCTAATATGTACTTTCTATTGGTATAATTTTGCATACTATCTGTATCGTTTTCCTTTTTATAAGTTTTAGATAACCAAACAACAAATGGCACGTCGTACATTGGAGCAGTAGCGTGATATTCGCTGTGACCTGCAAAATCAATAGTATCGTAAACTTCGTCTCCATGATCCGAAAAATAAACCACATAACTATTAGTGTCCAACGCTTTTATTTTTTTAATGATTTCGCTAACTATAAAATCGTTATAACGTATGGCATTATCATACGTATTGATAATATTTGATTGATGAGTTGTTTTAGAAGTAATTTTTCCTTTAAAATGAGCATAATTTTCTGGATAATGATTGTCGTAAACACTATGAGTTCCTGCCAAATGAATAAAAATAATTCTTTTAGATTCAGCATCTTTTAAAATACTATCTAGTTGTGGCAAAAGCTTCTCATCTAAAGTAGCGTCATTAGTGTTTTCTGTAGTCATAAAATACTCGTAATCTGCAGCAGTTCCTATTTGCGTAGAAACCGCTTCGTGCATTCCAATTGGCCGTTGATTAGATAGCCAATAGGTTGTAAATTCTGCTTGGTTTGCTAATTGTATAATCGAAGTATTGTCCTTTTTATTAGGTTCTGAAAACTCCGAGAACGTCAATATTTTATCCAATGCCAATATAGTATGTGTATTTGTTGTTATCACATCTTTAAAAATTAGCAATTCGTCTTTTAATTTACTCAATTCCGGATTTGTTTCGCGCTCATAACCATACAATTGCATGTGCCATTTAGAGGTTGATTCTCCAATAATTACAACATGTGTTTGAGGTGCTTCTGCTTGGTTTTCAACTTGTACATATTTACTTTCAGGCTTCGATAAACTCTCCTTTAAAAGTGTTTTTGTCACTCTATAATCCTTATAAGAATTATAAGTCGTTGTTAATAAATTATAAGCTTGAAATCGCAATTCTATTTGATAAATTGAAAATGCAATTACCACCAGAGGAATAGCATTGAGTACTACTGGTTTTAATAAAAAATCGTTCGCTATAACAGCGTTTACCCAATTTTTAAAATTCGTGTTTAATATATAAAATACATAAGGTAAAGCGACTAAACCTACTAATAATAGCACTTTAGAATCTAAAAATTGAGATAAAAAATCGCGAGCCTCTACGCCATTAGTTTCAAAAATCACATACAAAGCTGAAGCACTTAATTTAACATTGTAGTGGTAATAAAAACTGAGCTTTATTACAATCAAAACAGATAACAAAAAGTAAAAACAATAAAAAACAACTGCTCTAACTTTTTTAGAATGAAATAAAAATAAAAAGAAATAGCCAATACTGGTTAAGAGTCCAAAAGCTATAACTTCCCTAAGATAATCACTATTGTGAGGTATTAAAATCCAGCCAATACTTAATAAAATAAGCAACGGAAACGCTAAAAGCAAACCTAAATTTACTAAGGATTTTAAGCGTTTGGTTTTCATTTTAAATGTAACTCCTAATTAGTGTAATTATTTTTCTTTGCTTTTTTGCTGCCTTCGTACATTTCGTATTTTACTAAGCGCGATTCTAATTTAGCATTAAATAATTTAATTTTACGCGACGGTCTTAAACCAACGTGTTTTAAAGCATCTAAATTTGAAGTAATTAGCCAAGCATGAGTTCCTGGATAGCCATGTTTTAACGTGCTTCCAATATCTGCATAAAATTGCTCCATATCTATATCTAATCGCTCTCCATAAGGTGGATTAAACACCATGTGCAAAAAGTTTTCTCCTGCTTTTTGGGTTTTAAAAAAATCTTCGTGCCTAATATTTACAAATTCATCTAAATGCGCATTTTTTAAATTTTCTTTTGCTTTTGTAACTGCGCTTGGCGACTTGTCAAACCCTAAAATTTTATGATGGAAATCTCTGGTTTTGGTTAATAGAGACTCTTCAATTTTTTCAAATAGCTCTACGTCCCAATCACTCCAACGCTCAAAAGCAAATTCTTTACGCATTAAATTTGGTGGTATGTTGCAGGCTATCATTGCAGCTTCTGCTAAAATAGTTCCACTTCCACACATTGGATCCATAAAATCGGACTGTCCATCCCAACCAGAAAGCATTATTAATCCTGCTGCTAAAACTTCGTTTATTGGCGCAATATTAGTAGCTGTTTTGTAACCACGCTTGTGTAGCGAATCTCCAGAACTGTCTAACGATACATTACAGGTATTTCGGTCTATATGAATATTAATTTTTAAGTCTGGGAATTTTAAATCTACATCTGGTCGTACTTGCTCTGTGTCTCTAAATTTATCGACTATGGCATCTTTAGTTTTTTGTGCTATATATAAGGAATGTGTAAATACTTCGGAATTTACTGTGGCATCTATAGCTAGCGATCCAGAGGCTTTCATGTACTGAGACCAGTCCATTTTATAAATATTTTTGTATAAATCCTCTTCGGTTTTTATTCTAAAACTATGTATTGGTTTTAGGATTTTTACAGCTGTTCGCAACGCTAAATTTGCTTTGTACATAAACCCTTTATCGCCTTCAAAGCTCACATTACGCACACCTACTTTTACGTGCATTGCGCCTAGCTGTGTTAATTCTTTTGCTAGTAACTCTTCAAAACCAAAAATGGTTTTGGCTATCATTTTGTAATTATTCATACTATTTTTCAACTAATACATTACAAAAATAATCTATTTTTGCGGTAAACACGACCTTAATCGATAATTGAGTTAAGGATTGTAGCATTGTTGGAGCTCCTTGCAAAGAGCGACTGCGAAAAGCCTGACCTTTTGTTGCCTAAACAACAAAAGGGAACTCTATAAAAACTAACAAAGTGCCTGCTTTATCAGGACTAAATTATGAATAACAATACAGAAAAATGGTACACATCGTGGTTTGATACGCCATTTTATCACATTTTATACAAGGATAGAGATTATGAGGAGGCGGAAACGTTTATGCATAATTTAACGCAGTATTTAAATTTGCCAGATAATGGTAAAATTTTAGATTTGGCTTGTGGTAAAGGCAGACATTCTATTTACTTAAATAGTATTGGTTACAATGTAACTGGTGTGGATTTATCTGAAAACAGTATTGCACATGCCAAGCAATTTGAGAACGAAAATTTGCGTTTTAAAGTCCACGATATGTGCACACCTTTTGGTGAAGAATTTGATGCTGTTTTTAACTTATTTACCAGTTTTGGATATTTTGAAAATGAAGCCGATAACTTAAAAACAATTAAAGCGATAAAGGCTAATTTAAATGAATATGGCTTTGGTGTTATTGACTTTATGAATGCAGATTATGTGATAGATAATTTAGTTGAAGAAGACTCTAAAACGGTTGAAGGCATTACCTTTAGGCAAAAAAGAAAAGTTGAAAACGGTTATATTATTAAAGATATTAGTTTTACTATTAATGGCGAAGACTTTGCGTTTCAGGAACGTGTAAGAGCCTTAACTTTAAGTGATTTTGAAAGCCTTTTTGAACAGGCTGGCGTGTATTTATTGGATGCTTTTGGTGACTATAAATTAAATAAATTTCACAAAAAAACATCGCAACGATTAATTATGATTTTTAAATAATGCAAAACTTTATTTTACCTATACTTTCTGTAGTTATCGGCTTTTTAATCGTTTTGATTTTAAAACCTAAACAGAATAAAAACTTAAAATTACTATTAGCATTTAGTGGTGCTTTTTTGCTCTCTATTACTGTGTTTAGTTTTTTACCAGAAGTGTTTACAAGCAACACCAACCCTAAAACTATTGGATTGTTTATTATGGTTGGTATTTTGTTGCAAATACTGTTGGAGTTTTTCTCAAAAGGAGCAGAACATGGTCACGTACATTTAGACAAAAGCAACACTAATTTTCCTTGGTTATTGTTTATTAGTTTAAGTATTCATAGCGTTTTAGAGGGTATTCCTATTGATGCGCACGATCATTTAATTTATGGCATAATTATCCATAAACTACCAGTTGCTATAATTTTGGCTACTTTTTTCTTGGCTTCTAAACTGAGTAAAACTAAGGTAATGCTGTTTTTAATTCTATTTGCTTTAATGACGCCTTTAGGTGTGTTGCTCTCTAAAGAAGTCCCCTTTTTACAAGAGTATTACAACGAAATTTCTGCGATTGTAATTGGTATATTTTTACATATATCTACTACTATTTTATTTGAAAGTAATGAAGGCCATAAGTTTAATTTAACCAAATTATTAACCATTATCGCAGCAATTGCAATTGCTTATTTTATATAAAACATGTTTAGCAAAGAGGAATCTAAACAAATACGAGAATTATTTTGGACTAGCTTTGGAAAATCTTTTCCTAATAATTGGATATTGTATAATACTAAGATTAAAGGGTTTAGTTTTAAATTTTATTTTGATACTAAACGCGCTTTTGTCACTTTAGATTTGGAAGACGATTTAGAGAATCGCATAAAATACTGGGATAAATTACAAAGCTTAAAACAAATTTTACTTACTGAGTATTTACCTGAAGCTATTTTTGAAGAAGAGTACGTTTTAGATAATGGTAAAGAACTCTCTCGTATTTATGTCCCTTTTACACAAAAAGCCTCTATACACAATAAAAACTCTTGGCAAGACGTGATGTTGTTTTTTAATGAAACTATGCCAAAATTTGAAGCGTTTTTTAAGGATTATGAAGATTTTTTGATAGATTAAACTTTTGCATTTATGAATACTACCTACGTACTATTTTTAAGAGGAATAAATGTTGGAGCTCACCACAAAGTACCAATGGCTATTTTAAAAAAAGAATTAGAAAGTCTAGAATTAAAAGATGTAATCACAATTTTAAACTCAGGAAATGTAATATTTAAAACTTCAGAAACTAACACTACAGAACTTGAATCATTAATAGCTAATCACTTAGAGACTGTTTTTGGGTTTGCAATTCCTGTGCTTGTTAGAACTGCTAAAGCTATTGTAAATCTCCTTCAAAATTCACCTTTTAAAGATTATGAAATTACTAAAGATACTAGGTTTTATGTGTCGTTTTTAGCAGGCCCTACAAACACTCAAGTTAAAACAACTCTACAACTACCTTGGAAAAGTAAAGATTCTTCTTTTAAACTAGTGGAAAACAGAATTAATACTATAGCCTGGATTTTAGACGTTTCTAAATACAAAACACCAAAAGCAATGCAATTTTTAGAACAGCATTTTGGCAAAAACATAACAACAAGAAACTGGAATACGCTTCTTAAAATAGAAAAAAAACTATAAATATATAAATGCGATACACCCTTAAGTCTATCGCATTTTTATTGCATTTATAACTAATTAAGCAGGTTTATTGTAGTTGTAATTTACTACAGTAAACTTATAATCGTAGTCATAATGATCGGTTTCTACGCATAGCACTTTTGTAAACCATTCGCTAGTTTCTTGCGAGGAATAAGCATATTGAAAAGTCACTACTGGTACGTCTAAAACTGGCATTATAGATATTAAACCTACAGTAATCCCAAAAGCATTAGTTATATGGGTTTTTCGGGTTTGCGCTTGTACTTCTCCCATTTGTGTGGTTAAGTAACTTAACATAGGCTCAAGGTCTCCACCAAGTCCGCCTAAAATAACTTTAAAAAACTCTTTAGTAATGCTTACAGCAGTTCCGGAACCATTTTTTTCGTGTTCGTCCACAGATGTTTCTCCCATACCATCAACATGGTTCATAGCTTTAGTCATTGCAGTTCGGTCTAACAAATACAGACCATTTACAACTGTTTGTCCACTAGTATCTAAAACGGCCTTTTTAATTTTAGAAGACATTAAAAGTGCATCTTCATACGCTTTTTTAACAGCTGCAACTGTATTAGCATCCCAAGTTTTATCAATGTAAGCAAATAAGAAATTTGATCCAGCAGGATGTAGCCAAGAGCCTTTTTCTGTAACTAGAACTTTATACGATAATGGCTCGACTTGTTGTGTTTGATTGTTCATAATTTTTGATTTTTTAGATTAATTAATTGCGATTATAAAATCAAAAAAAAAATAAATAGTAGCTACTCAATCGAAATATTATGTTTTTTGATTCTGTTACAAATTTAAAATGAATGCACCATGTATATATAGGTAGAAATACGGAAATAAAAAATCACGTATATAATTGTAATTCAGTAAATTAAATACTAAATTACATAAAATAAAACCATAAAAAAGTGGAAAATGGCACCTGCTAAAACAAATAAATGCCAAATAACATGGTTGTAAGGTATTTTCTCAACTACGTAAAAAACAATACCTAAAGTATAAGCCAAACCTCCTGCAAACAGTAATAAAATACCATTAGAGTCCATACGCTCGGATAGAGTAGAAAAATCAAAAACAATTAGCCAACCCATTACTAAGTATAATAATGTGGAAAATGTTTCGAACTTACCTGTAAAGAAAAGCTTTAGGAATACGCCAAAGGCTGCAATGCTCCACACCACATAAAATAAAGTCCAGCCTAAACTATCTGGTAATAGGATTAACAGTACTGGTGTGTAGGTACCTGCAATGAGCAAGTAAATACTTATATGATCTAAGATTCTAAAATAATGTTTCTTTTTTTCGTTAGAAACCGAATGGTAAATTGTAGAGGCTATGAAGAGAACTACAATTGAAAGTCCGTAAACAATTACACTAAACAGACTAAATTCAGTTTTATTTGTTTCAAAAACAATTAATAAAACTAAGCCTACCACTCCAAAAAGCGCTCCTAAACCATGCGACCAAGCGTTTAGTTTTTCTTCAAAAGGAGACTGTATTCGCATTAATTTGCATTTACTGTTTTACTCGTTTTCCATTTTTTAGTCAACTCGTAAAAATCAAAAGGAATTGCAGCTGGCTGTTTCACTAATCTTCCACTTTGAAAATTACGTTGTAAAATGTCTTCAATTAAATAATCTTCTTCTACAGCTTCAGGATTAAATTTGCGCTTTAACGAAATATCGAATAAACTTGCGGTATTATTAAACCAAAAAGCTCGCCAACCATTACGCAACTCTTTAATTAAATCAAAGGTAGTTTTGCCTGTTTGCCTATGGATAAGTTTTATAAGTATTTGACCTTCGGTACGTGTTAGTTTTTTTAATTCTGCCGAGAATTCTTCTTCTATATATTTATGTACTTTTTTTGCGTACTGTTTCTTTTTTCTTCTACTTTCTAATGTGTTTAAACGCGCTGTTAAAGCTTCTAATCTTTCCGAAGCTAACTTAGCATAAGGGTACACTTTTAAAGTTTTTCGTCTTAATATTAAATAGCGTCTGCGGTCTTCTTTATTAGCAAAAGTTAGCTTTTTAAGTAACATCACTTCATCTAAATCTATAGCTAGTTTTGGTATGGAATCACCTTCAATAATCATATACTCTATTAATGTAGAGTCTTGCTCAATCTCATCTTCTTGAGCGAGTATAAAACAAGGGATTAGTAATAGTATGTAGGTTAAAATTTTCATTAATAAAGTTTATGCTAAAACCGTACCAAACAAGATTATAATCAATTTTAAAATCTTCAGTTTAATAAGATGAAGTAAAATTAATAATTTACGCACTGTAAACTCTTAATTTACTATTAATATTATTATTTTAGACAAAAAAATAATTCAAATGGCAAAAAAGAGCATACTTAACAAAAAATCTTTAGATTTTTTAGAAAAATATTTAAATAACGCCTCTCCTACTGGCTACGAATGGGAAGGCCAAAAAATTTGGATGGACTATCTAAAACCTTATGTAGATGAGTTTATTACAGATACTTATGGTACTGCAGTTGGTGTTATAAATCCAAAAGCAAAATACAAAGTGGTTATTGAAGGTCATGCCGATGAAATTTCGTGGTACGTAAACTATATTAGCGATAATGGGTTAATTTACGTGATTAGAAATGGAGGAAGTGATCACCAAATTGCACCAAGTAAAATTGTAAATATCCACACTAAAAATGGCATTGTAAAAGGTGTTTTTGGATGGCCAGCAATACATACCAGAAATAAAGCTAACGAAAAAGCGCCTAAACCAGATAATATTTTTATTGATACAGGTTGTGCTACTAAAGAAGAAGTAGAAAAACTAGGAGTGCATGTTGGTTGCGTCATTACTTATCCAGACGAGTTTCATATTTTAAACAAAGACAAGTTTGTGTGTCGTGCTTTAGATAACAGAATGGGAGGATTTATGATAGCAGAAGTGGCACGTTTACTTAAAGAAAATAAAAAAACTTTACCTTTTGGATTGTATATCACTAACTCTGTTCAAGAGGAAATTGGTTTGCGTGGCGCAGAAATGATTACACAAACCATTAAGCCAAACGTTGCCATTGTTACTGATGTTACGCATGATACCACTACTCCAATGATTGAGCAGAAAAAAGCTGGTGCTTTAGAAATTGGCAAAGGTCCTGTAGTTGCTTATGCGCCTGCAGTACAGCAAAAACTAAGAGATTTAATTACAGATACTGCTGAAGCTAAAAAGATCCCTTTCCAACGTTCTGCATTATCTAGAGCAACAGGAACAGATACTGATGCCTTTGCGTATAGTAATGGTGGAGTTGCTTCTGCACTAATCTCATTGCCTTTACGTTACATGCATACAACTGTAGAAATGGTACATAGAGATGATGTTGAAAATGTAATTAAAATGATTTATGAAACGCTTCTTAAAATTGAAGATGGTGATACGTTTAGTTATTTTGAATAAGTTTTTAAACATAATTTAATAAAATACAAGCCTCTTTTGAGGCTTTTTTAATGATGACTGAAGAACGAATAGATATTGTAACAAAAACAGGAGAACCAACAGGAACATCTGCTTTAAAAAGTGAAATCCACACCAAAGGCTATTACCACAACACAGCGCATGTTTGGTTTTACACAAACAAAGGTGAAGTACTTTTACAACAACGTGCAGCTTCTAAAGTAATTTGTCCATTACTTTGGGACGTTAGTGTAGCAGGACATATTGATGCTGGCGAAACTTTAAAATCTGGTGCAGTAAGGGAAATCAAAGAAGAGATTGGTTTAACTATTTCTGAAGATAATCTTATAAAAATTGGTATTTTCGAGTGCTTTCAGTCGTATCCTAACGGCATTATAGACAATGAATTTCACCACACTTTTATAGCTGAATTGAAAGTTGACATCAATCAACTCATACCTCAAAAAGAAGAAGTTGAAGCTTTAAAATTAGTTTCAACTGAAGCATTTATAAAGCTTTTAGAATCCTCAGAAACAAATGGTCATTTTGTAGCAAGCAATAGGAAGTATTATGAGTTTGTGATTAATAGTATTCAAAAACAATTGAAATAATAACCATAGTGGTTCTCAATACAAAATTGTAAAAACAATTTCACTCAAACTGACAAGCTTTATAAAATTTAAGTAGCAGCTGTCATTCTGAGCTTTTTCAATAAAAAAAGCGTGAGAATCTAATTTTTAAATTAAAAACTGGAGTAATGAGATTCCTACGTCATTCGTTCCTCATTTCTCTGGATGACAACATTGTTTAAATTTATTTTTCTAAATTCGTGGCATGGAATTATTAATCTATGCGCTTGCTCCTATCGCTGTTATTATCCTTTACATTTATATAAAAGATAAATACGAAAAGGAACCCAAAAAACTACTACTAATCGCTTTTATTTTAGGTGCTGTAGTTAGTATTTTAATCACCACTTTACTATACGTGTTTTTTGAATATACTGTGCCACTAACCAACGGAAAAAGTGTTTATCAGCAATTTATACAAGCCTTTTTTGTTGTTGGGTTTTCCGAGGAGTTAAGTAAGTACTTAATTGTTTTACTATTTGCTCAAAGACATAAAGAATTTAACGAGCCTTTTGATGGCATTGTTTACGCAGTGCTAGTTTCTATGGGTTTTGCAGCAACAGAGAATATAATGTATGTGCTAGAAAGTGGCGCAGCTACAGCCTTATTAAGAGCTTTTACAGCTGTTCCTGCGCATGCTACTTTTGGTATTTTAATGGGTTATTTTATGGGAAAAGCAAAGTTTTCAAACAATAGAATAGTAGTAAACCTAACAGGTTTACTACTCGCTATTATTTTTCATGGTGCTTACGATTTCTTTTTATTTATACAGTTCGTTCCTGGTATTTGGGTTGGAGCCTTTGTCTCCTTATTTATAGGTATAATCCTCTCCAGAAAAGCTATAAAAAGACATCAAAACAATTCTTATTTTAAAGATGTGATTACTTGATAAAACGTAACGTTTGAGTGCCATTAGCACTCAAAAATTTCACAAAATATAAGCCACTAGATAACGTAGAAACGTCTATACGATTATCCACATTTAGCTTAGATTGTGCAATAGATTGTCCATTAGTATTAAATATTTCATATACTATTTCGCTTTCAATATTAGAAAACACTTCTACAATTTGCGCTTCTAAATTAGTAATTAATTTAATTTCAGAATTAGAAATAGTGCTTGTGTTTGTGGTAGATAATGTAAAACTATTTAATTCAGCCACATAACTATCTATAGATATACCATCTTCTGTTCCACTCCAATCACTACCAAAAAGCAATCTTGTACCTGTTGGACTAATAGTAACATGTGGTTCGCCCCAATAATCAATATCGTCTTCGTCACTTCTATGGTGAGCCACTCTATACACATCTGCATCAGTCTCATTCACTTTAGCAATAAACAATTCCTGATCTAAAATTTGTACGCCATCTCTTTGATAACCTAAACTAGACACTGCAACCCAACCACCTTCATTATTTTTATGTGCTAAGGCAGACATGTGTGTTCCTGATTTTGGGTATCCATAATCAGAGGTTGGCGTTACAGAAAAACAATTCCCATTTGTTGCATTATGCGCAACTAATGTGCCTTGGCAATCTCCATTTGGTCCTTGCTCAAAAGCAATTGCAAAAATGGCATCATCTCCATTACTTAATTTACCAATACACTTATGTTCTGCAACATTATCCATATTTAAAGCACGTACAAAATCTCCATTAGCATCATACACATTACCACGATGATGAAATAGATTACCACTAGGAAAAGGCATTGGAGCAGTATAGTTAATGTTTGCAATATTAAATTGCGTTAACGTACTTGTAGATATTCTATAATAATAAGCAGCAGTATTACCACACCTAAATGTAAACACATCATTATCCCAAGACATCATTTGGATATCGTTTCCACCAGTAAGTCCATCAGACGTAGGACAACTACTAACAGTTCTAATATTAACAATTACAGTTTTAACCTGTGTTTGCACATTATAACTGTACAAATTATCGTTGTTGTTATCCAAATAAAACAACACATTTGGATCTGTAAACGACCAAAACACTCCTTCTAAGTCGTCTGGATTAATATCAGTTAAATTTCTAATAAAAGTGTAATTCTGTCCATTTAGTAGTTGGTGTACTCCACCTCCATAAACAATTAAAAGACTTTCGTCTGCATTCCAAGATTGTATAGTATTATACATTGGTACAATAAAATTTCCTGGTGTCGCTTCAGTGATACGTCGTATTTGTGTACTCGGAAAAGAAGGGTCTGTTACCGATTGTAAATAACTTGGTTTTGCCAAAGGCTGCATTGGATGTTGAACCAAGTCGTTAGCAATATATCCTTGCGATAAATCTTGTGAAAAACTTTGTTGTATAATTAAGTAGGCAAAAATTAAGATACTCTTTTTCATCGTCTTTGTTTTATTGATTTGGAGGGAAATGCAAATATACTATTTTCACTCACACATTATATACGCTTTAAAACTTTATTTAGATTACAAATAATAGGTAAAAGAAAAAAAACGTAGTTACTATAAACTTAGATTAAAATAATTTAATAGGTTAAATGGTTTTCTATTTTATACATATATTTACTCGTATTTTAAAACAATAAAAATGAATAAAATATTTAAGGTGAAAGTCAATAATTCTAACGAGTTTGACTTAACTACAAAAGAAGTTTTAGATCTAGATGCTATTTCAGTTTCTGATTCTAAATTTCATGTTTTACAGAATAACTCTTCTTTTAAAGCAGAGATAACGGAAGTAAATCTCAATAAAAAAACATATCAAGTAAAAGTTAACAATAACAAATACAACATTCTCATTAATAACGAATTAGATATTCTAATTAAAAATATGGGATTTGAAATTGGCGCTGCTAAAATTGTAAATAGTATTAACGCGCCAATGCCTGGATTAATATTAGAAATCAATGTTAAAATTGGACAAGAAGTCAAAGAAAATGATGCGCTTTTAATTCTTGAAGCCATGAAAATGGAAAACGTACTAAGCTCGCCAAGAGCTGGAGTTATTAAATCTATTGGTGTATCAAAAGGTGACGCAGTAGATAAAAATGATTTACTAATTGAATTTGAATAAAAATACAACGATGCTTAAAGACTTTATAAGTTTTGTAGCTGTAAAAAAACTATAAAAAAGATTCTCTTTTTTAAGGGAACGATAAACACATTTATCGATGAAAAAAATACTAGTAGCAAATAGAGGAGAAATCGCCATACGTGTTATGCGATCTGCAAAAAAAATGGGAATAAAAACTGTGGCTGTGTACTCTACAATAGATAGGCAATCACCACATGTTAAATTTGCAGACGAAGCCGTTTTAATTGGCGAAGCACCTTCTAACCAATCTTATTTATTAGGAGATAAAATTATAGAAGTCGCAAAACAACTTCATGTAGATGCTATACATCCTGGTTATGGGTTTTTAAGCGAAAACGCAGCGTTTGCAGAGCTTTGCGAAGCCAATAATATCATTTTTATTGGTCCAAAATCTAAGGCCATAAAAATAATGGGAAGTAAATTAGCAGCAAAAGACGCCGTTAAAAATTACGATATTCCAATGGTACCAGGAACAGAAGAAGCCATTACAGATATAGCTGAAGCAAAAAAAATCGCCAAAACTATTGGGTTTCCAATACTAGTAAAAGCTTCTGCTGGAGGAGGCGGAAAAGGAATGCGAATTGTAGAAAAAGAATCGGAATTTGAGTCACAAATGGATCGTGCCATTAGCGAAGCCATAAATGCTTTTGGAGATGGTTCTGTATTTATCGAAAAATATGTGACCTCGCCAAGACATATTGAAATTCAAGTTATGGCAGATACGCATGGCAATGTAATTCATTTATTTGAACGCGAATGTAGCATCCAACGTCGTCACCAAAAAGTTGTGGAAGAAGCACCTTCAACTGTATTAACACCCAAATTAAGAGCAGAAATGGGAGAAGCCGCTGTTAGAGTTGCTAAAGCTTGCGATTATGTTGGAGCTGGTACTGTTGAATTTTTATTAGACGATGAGCATAATTTCTATTTTCTAGAAATGAATACGCGTTTACAAGTAGAACATCCTGTTTCAGAAATTATAACACAAACCGATTTAGTTGAGTTACAAATACGAGTGGCTAGAGGCGAAAAACTCCCTTTAAAACAAGACGATTTAAAAATTTCTGGTCATGCACTTGAGTTACGAGTGTATGCAGAAGATCCGCTAAACGATTTTTTACCTAGTGTTGGCACACTAGAAACTTACAAATTACCAGAAGGGAAAGGCATTCGTGTAGATAATGGGTTTGAAGAAGGTATGGAAATCCCAATCTATTACGATCCAATGATTTCTAAATTAATTACTTATGGAGACACACGAGAGGAAGCTATTTCATTACTGCTAAAAGCGATAAGCGATTATCAAATTGAAGGCATCCAAACCACGCTTCCTTTTGGAGCTTTTGTTTGTGAGCATGATGCGTTTAAAAGCGGTCATTACGATACGCACTTTGTAAAACGCTACTTCTCGCCAGAACACTTATTAGAACAACAAAAAACCGAAGCTAAAATCGCAGCATTAGTGGCTGTAAAACACTATTTAGAAGAGCAAAAACTTCTTAAAACACCAAATTAAGTAAGCAATACTCAGCCTTCAGAAAAGTGAAATTTCAATTTAAAACAAACAAAAGAATAACAATTTACAGCTTTGCACCTTTTGTGCCATAGCGAAAAAAAGCAACTAAAATGGAATCCAAAATAAAAACTCTTAACGAAAAGCTAGCACAATCCCATTTAGGAGGAGGACAAGCAAGGATAGACAAACAACACGAAAAGAAAAAACTAACAGCAAGAGAACGTGTATTATACTTGCTAGACGAAGGTTCTTTTGAAGAAATTGGTGCTTTAGTTACGCACAGAACTAAAGATTTTGGTATGGAGAAGCAAGTGTATTATGGCGATGGAGTGGTAACAGGTTATGGCACAGTAAACGGAAAACTGGTTTATGTGTTTGCACAAGATTTTACTGTATTTGGAGGTTCATTATCAGAAACTCATGCCGAAAAAATATGTAAAGTCATGGACTTAGCACTTAAAGTTGGAGCTCCTATTATTGGGCTAAATGATTCTGGAGGTGCACGTATTCAAGAAGGTGTACGTTCGCTTGGTGGCTATGCAGATATATTTTATAAAAACGTGCAGTCTTCAGGAGTAATTCCACAAATTTCAGCAATTATGGGACCTTGTGCTGGAGGTGCAGTATATTCGCCAGCAATGACCGATTTTACACTTATGGTAGAACAAACCAGTTATATGTTTGTTACTGGACCAAACGTAGTAAAAACAGTGACTAACGAAGAGGTAACAAGCGAAGAACTAGGTGGTGCAAGTACACATGCTACCAAATCTGGAGTAGCACATAAAACATCCTCTAACGATGTAGAATGCTTAGAAGATATAAAAACGTTATTAAGTTACCTACCACAAAATAATACCGAAACTCCTCCTCTACTGCCTTTTAATTTACAGGATGAAATACGAGATAATTTAACTAATATTATTCCAAATAATGCCAACAAACCTTATGATATGCATGCTGTAATTGCTGGTATAATCGATGAGGATTCATTTTACGAAATCCATAAAGATTATGCCGAAAACATTATTGTTGGTTTTGCACGTTTAGGTGGTCGTAGTATTGGTATTGTCGCCAATCAGCCATTATTTTTAGCAGGTGTTTTAGATGTTAATAGCTCAAAAAAAGCAGCACGATTTGTTCGTTTTTGCGACGCTTTTAATATTCCGTTGCTTACTTTAGAAGATGTACCAGGATTCTTACCAGGAACAGACCAAGAGTGGAATGGTATCATTGTGCATGGCGCAAAATTGTTATACGCTTTTAGCGAAGCTACAGTACCAAGAATTACTGTTATTACACGTAAAGCTTATGGAGGCGCTTACGATGTAATGAACTCAAAACACATTGGTAGCGATATGAATTTTGCTTGGCCAAGTGCAGAAATTGCAGTTATGGGAGCAAAAGGTGCTGCCGAAATCATTTTTAAAAAAGAAATAAAATCTGCCGACAACCCTGAAGAAAAATGGAAAGAAAAAGAGGCAGAATACGCAAAGTTATTTGCCAATCCTTATAGTGCTGCAGAACGTGGTTTTATAGATGAAGTGATTTTACCTAAAAACACAAGACGTAAACTAATTAAAGCATTCGCTATGTTAGAAAAGAAAGACGTAGAAAGACCAAAGCGAAAGCATGGAAATATTCCTCTGTAAGACACAAAACTGAATTAAAAAACGCTCTATATTTTCGCCTGATACGTATATAAATCGTAATAACGTCCTTCGGAAGCTATAAGATCGTCATGATTACCACGCTCAGCAATTTTACCTGCTTCGATAACTAAAATTTGATCGGCTTTACGTATTGTACTCAATCTGTGAGCAATAACAATAGTGGTTCTGTTTTTAGTGAGTTCGGCTAAAGATTTCTGTATTAATGCTTCACTTTCGGTGTCTAAATTTGAAGTCGCTTCGTCTAAAATAATAATTTTTGGGTCTGCCAAAATTGCTCTTGCTATGGCTATTCGCTGACGTTGTCCTCCGGAAAGCTTCACGCCTCGCTCGCCTATTAAGGTGTCTAAACCATTATCAAAACGGTCTGTAAACTCATTAACATAAGCGGCTTTAATTGCTGCTTGTAATTGCGCTTCAGTAGCATTTGGTCTTGGAAACAATATGTTTTCACGTATAGTGCCTTCAAATAAAAACTCATCTTGCAACACTACACCTAAGTGTTGTCTGAAGCTTTTTAGTTTCACTTTAGATAAATCTTCACCATCAATAGTAATTTGACCAGATTTAGGATTTAAAAACGTAGCCGATAATCCTGCTATAGTCGATTTCCCTGAACCTGAACTCCCAACCAAAGCGATCACAGAACCAGAAGCTGCTTTAAAGTTAATATTATGCAATACAGGTTTCCCTTCTTCGTAAGCAAAAGACACATCGTTAAACTCTATTTCACCTTTAAAGTTTTCTAAAGCAATGGTTCGGTTTTCGTCATCTTCTTCCGCAGCTAAATTCATAAGTTCTTCCGTACGATCTAAACCTGCTAAAGCTTCGGTTAACTGACTTCCAATATTACTCATTTGCACAATTGGAGCGACCATAAATGCTAAGAGAAACGTAAATTGCAAGAAATCACCAGGAGTTATTTCTCCTTTAATCATATAATGGCCACCAATTCCCATAATCCCAACAGTTGCTAAACCAATTAAGAATGTCGAAGAACTCGTCATTAAAGCCGTTGCTGTTAAGCTCTTTTTTACGTTTATAAAAATATCGTTTACGCCTTTTTCGAACACTTTGGCTTCCTGGTCTTCGGCATTAAAGGCTTTTATTACGCGAACACCAGATAAGGTTTCGGTTAAACGTCCTTTTACTTCTGCGCTAATTTTTCCTCTGGCTCTAAAAATAGGACGAATATATTTGAAGGATTTTAAGGCTATAATTCCAAATATGGATAATGGAATAAACGTAGAGAGCGTCATCCAAACATTCATTCTTAGTAATATAACTAGTGTTACAATGGCTGTAAAAGAGCCACCAACGAGTTGTACTAGTCCTGTTCCAATTAAATTTCGAACACCTTCAACATCTCTCATAATTCGAGACACTAAAGCGCCTGATTTTGTGTTATCAAAAAAACTAATAGGTAACGACAATACCTTTTTTTGTACTTGTGCTCTTAACTCACTTATTAAATATTGCGCTTGGATACTGAGTACTTTGGTGAGTAAAAAGGACGTTATTGCTTGCACTAAAATGGCAGCAATTACAATTATAATTAGAGTGTATAATAACTTGTAATCTTTATTTGGTACAACCTCATCTAACAACACTTTGCTTTGTAATGGCAATACAAAACCTGCTAAACTACGAATTACGATAAGGATTAAGCCTAAAAACACCAATTTACGTCTAGGCCAAATTATAGTTTTAAACGCTTGTTTTAAGGTAACTTTGGGTTTGGTTTTATTTTTAGGAGCGTCTTTAAAATGCTGCATGTACTTTTTTGTGCAAAGATACTATTCTACTAAGCGTCTGTGGTAATTTATTTGACCTAAATGATAACTTAAATGCATCGTTAAATGTATTAAGAAAAATTGCGTAGTCATAGTTTCCTCAAAAACGCGACGTCTGTATTCTTGTTGTAAGTCATCAGCAGTTAGTTGCTTTAAAGTCTCTTCGACAACATTTTTAACAGCATCAATTTCACTAATTAAATCTACTTTCGACACATTGTTTTGCGAGAATTCTAAATCGCGTTGTCTTACATAGCCTGTATTGCCTAATTCTGCTCCTATAAAATGATTTAGATTGCCTACAATGTGCAAACATAAGTTGCCTGCACAATTAGAAATTGTATCTGTAGTTAACCATAAATGAGATTCGTTTTTATAAAGATTAATTTCTGTTTTTAGCTTCTCTAAATCTCTTTTAAAAAGTGCTATTAATGTTTCTGTAAGCATTATTAAATTTTGTTAGTTTTAGTAATTAAGACTAAAAATAGGTAATAATTGAATTACTTTTGCGCGATGCTAAACAAACCCACTTTTAAAATCGAATTTATTGCACTAATGGCCTCTTTGATGTCTATTGTAGCCTTATCTATCGATGCGTTACTGCCTGCTTTACCAGAAATTGGAGCGGCTTTAAATGTTACTGAGTCTAGCGATAATCAGCTTTTAATTACTATGATTTTTTTGGGTTTAGGTTTTGGACAATTGGTGTTTGGACCTTTGTCTGATAGTTTTGGACGCAAGCCAATGGTGTATTTTGGATTTATAGTCTTTGTGATTGCCAGTATTGTTTGTGTGACTACAAAACGTTTTGAGGTTATGATTATTGGTAGAATCTTCCAAGGCATTGGTCTTTCTTCACCAAGAACCATAGCTATTGCTATGACGCGAGATACGTATAGTAGTGATTTTATGTCTAAAGTGCTTTCTATAATAGTGATGTTTTTTATACTTGTACCCATTATTGCACCAACTTTTGGACAGCTTTTATTAGATTATTTTAATTGGCAAGCCATTTTTAATGCCAACTTAATTATTGGATTACTTATTGTGCTGTGGTTTTGGCAACGTCAACCCGAAACTTTAAAGCCAGAACATCGCAAAAAGTTTACACCTTCCATTTTTATAACAGGCACAATAGAATTTATAAAACACAAAGACGCTATTGCTTATACATTAGTATCTGGTTTTATTACAGGCTCTTTTATGGTGTATTTAAGTACGTCTCAGCAAATTTTCCAAGAGCAATATCTATTGGGCGAATGGTTTCCTTATATTTTTGCAAGTACTGCGTTTTCGGTTGGATTTGCGACCTTTACCAATAGCAGACTGGTGATTAGGTTTGGATCTTTTAATATCGCATATACTGCAACTATTGCTTATGTTATTGTTTCGGTGTTGTATGTGGTGCTTTTTTATTCTGGTAACAACCCTAGTATTGGTGTTTTAATCACCTTCTTTTTATTACAATTTTTTGCAATTGGTTTCTTATTTGGGAATTTACGGTCGTTAGCTATGGAACCTTTAGGTCATATTGCTGGTATTGGTGCTGCTATAAATGGATTTGTCTCTACAGTAATGGCTGTTCCTATTGCTAATTATATTGGTAGTTTTGTTACAACTTCTGTGTTGCCTTTATTTATAGGCTTTAGTGTTTTTGGACTGTTATCGTTGGTGATTTTTTTGCTTTTGAAGCGTCGAATGAGGGTTTTAAGAACTTAGTTTTTTTATGAAATAGGTTCTCGATACACTTCTCCCAAGGTCGAACCACTCGAACTGACGTGATGTGCTTACTCATATATTAAAAACCAATATTTCACACTTTGCTTCCCTTTCGTCACTTCGAGTGATTTGTGAGTGTACGAACAAATTGTATCGAGAAGCCAATTAAAACTCAAAAAATGCATACTCATACCTGTTCTCGATACAGTTCTCCCAAGGTCGAACCACTCGAACTGACGCAATGTGCTTACTCATAAATTAAAAACCAATATTTCACACTTTGCTTCCGTTTCGTCACTTCGAGTGATTTGTGAGTGTACGAACAAATTGTATCGAGAAGCCATGAGCTAAAGAGTTCTCGATACACTTCTCCTAAAGTCGAAACACTCGAACTGACGCAATGTGATTACTCAAAGCGTATAACGTAGCAAATCATACTGCTTCCACAACGTCACTTCGAGTGCTGCTGAGGCATGAAGCAGTGTATCGAGAAGCCAATTAAAACTATAACTACAGTGCTTACTTGTGACTGTTCTCGATACACTTCTCCCAAGGTCGAACCACTCGAACTGACGTGATGTGCTTACTCAAAGCGTATAACGTAGCAAATCACACTACTTCCACAACGTCACTTCGAGTGCTGCTGAGGCACGAAGCAGTGTATCGAGAAGCTTTAAAACTCAAACAATGCATACTCATACCTGTTCTCGATACACTTCTCCTAAAGTCGAACCACTCGAACTGACGTGATGTGTTTACTCAAAGCGTATAACTTAGAAAACGTACAACATCCACAACGTCACTTCAAGTGCTGCTGAGGCACGAAGCAGTGTATCGAGAAGCCAATTAAAACTATAACTACAGTACTTACTTGTGTCTGTTCTCGATACAGTTCTCCCAAGGTCGAACCACTCGAACTGACGTGATGTGCTTACTCAAAGCGTATAACTTAGAAAACGTACAACATCCACAACGTCACTTCGAGTGCTGCTGAGGCATGAAGCAGTGTATCGAGAAGCCAATTAAAACTCAAACAATGCATACTCATACCTGTTCTCGATACAGTTCTCCTAAAGTCGAACCACTCGAACTGACGTGATGTGCTTACTCAAAGCGTATAACTTAGAAAACGTACAACATCCACAACGTCACTTGGAGTGCTGCTGAGGCATGAAGCAGTGTATCGAGAAGCTTTAAAACTCAAACAATGCATACTCATACCTGTTCTCGATACACTTCTCCCAAGGTCGAACCACTCGAACTGACGTGATGTGCTTACTCAAAGCGTATAACTTAGAAAACGTACAACATCCACAACGTCACTTCGAGTGATTTGTGAGTGTACGAACAAATTGTATCGAGAAGCCAATTAAAACTATAAAAATAAGTAGCACATGTTTCATAATAACAGAAGGTTTATGCACTAAGTTACACAAAAAACAAATGGAATTGCGACTACAGAAACACAGGACTCTAAAATACTTCGCTGTTTTAAAAAGAAAAATAGAAAACTTACTCCTCTACCTTTTTCCAGATGTATTCGCTATTTAGTAAAAAACTACCAATACAATCAAAATTACAATCGGAAGGCGGAATAATAGACAAAAACGCCTTTTCGTTTTTATCGCGATACAGATGATACGTCTCGCCAACAATAGGCTCAAACGAGTAACGTGCATTATATACCAATGTATTGTATTCTAACTCCTCAACCATTTTTTCGTACGCTGCTTTAAGCTCTAAATATTTTGCTTGGATTTGCTTATTGGCTTTATTGATGTTTCTGTTTTTCCAAGTAGAATTATCGGTTACTTTAATTGCAGGAGCACCAACATTTGTGGCATAGGGTTTTAAAGCCGCATCGTAACGTTGCGAGTGTTCATTAAATACAATTTGATCTGGCTTTTTTGCTTTAGACATGGCTGTCGTTCTTTTTTACAAAGTTAAGGCTCCTTATTTGCCAATAAAAGCGTTAAACCATAATTTTTTATTAAATTAGTACACTAACACCACACAATTATTACTATGCTTAAAAAAATTGGCGCTTTAAATGTATTTGTACTTACACTTTGCGCACTTATTATTATAGTTGCCGAATATTTGTTTTTAAGAGGAGATGAGCTTCATGCTATTTTTATTGGCCTTTGGGCACCAACACTTCTTGGAATTGTAATTTTTATAAAACAAATTTACAATGGACGCTAATAATATTGTACTCTGGTTTTCGGTGTTTGTGGCTATTTGCGTTGTGGTTTGGGCTGTGCTGTTAATTCGTGCTTATGATAGGATTGGGAAGTGATTAGTTATAAGTTTATTAATACTACTTAAATAAATATATTACTTCCAAACATAGAAAACAAAGTGCTGCAATACGTAAAACAAAAATCTTTGCCAAAAAACGAAAAAAGGATTTGAGCGTTTATCTTGCTGTTGGTACTATTTGAGATCGGTTTAACTATCATTAAAATAGTATTGTAAGAATCAATGCTTTCATGTTTTCCAATATTTAAATATTATTCCATTCATAAATACCACCTCTAGTTAGAAATTTATCTATATCATATTGCATTGTTTTTAAAGCTTCCATTATTCCCACTTCTAAAATTGGTTTACTATAATTATGTTTTCCTTGTGCATTATCAAAAAAACGTCCTGCAGGATCTACCATTACATAACTTCCTTTAATTGCATTATTAGGTTCTGGAACAATGGTTTTAATAGTACTATGTGTATTTAAAAATTGATTAAACTCTTCATCTGTAATTTTAAAGTCATCAATCTTAATATCATTTTGACCTACAATAGGCAAAACTTGAAGTACTTTCCAACGTTTTGGTTTTGCGTATTCAATTAACTCAATTAGGTTGTCTTTGTAATTTACTTTGTTAACTACTGTATTTATTTTCAAGCCATAATTATGCTCATGAATTTTATCTATCAAGTTATAATAATAGCCTTTACTTAATGGTCTTTTTCCAGTAATTGCTCTACCTATTTTAATATTATTTTCATTTTCTAGACTATCAATACTTACTGCAATCCAGTCTAAATAGTTTTTGTTTTCTTTTAAAAAGGAATCAGTTAACTTACTACCATTAGTTACAATCATGGTAGTCATTCCTAACTCTTTTGCAGTTTTAATAAGGTTTGGCAACCATTTACAAAGTAAAGGTTCTCCTCCTGCAAATGTTATTTTTTTAAATCCAGCAGCTGCAATTTTTTTAACAACTTCTAAAGCTTTGCTTTCTGGTAAATGTCCTTTTGGTAAAATGGCTTGTTTTACATCTTGAAATGTTGCAAAGCAAAATTTACAACGCATGTTGCATGGTTCCCATAAGTGGAAATTTATGCTTGGGATTATTTTATTTGGTTTCATAAAAGTATTATTAATTATATATTCCTGTATCACCAAACTTGGCAAAAACAGTAATTAAAATGTTTTTTCTTGTTATCACAGTTAGACTTTTTAAACCTAGACAATCTCTAGCTAACAAATAGCCTTGATCTATTACTAGTAATATGATTTCTTTATTCAATGTAAACGCAACTTTGTTTTTGTTTATCTTTTTAATATTCCCTTTAATAAGACATAATGAAACTAAAAAAGGATCAATCTGTCGTCGTAATAATCGTTCTTTAAAATGTGGACTTTGTTGGTAATTTAATATGTTCATAATTTTTGATTTTAATTTTATATCATCCTTAAATTATAAGGATGATATTTGGTTAATTTTTACTACTTAGAATTTTTTGCAGCTGCTCTATCAGCTCTTGCAGCGAAACTTCCTTTTTTTACTCCTCCAGTTTTTGAAGCTTTAGCAGTAGCGCTTTTAATTCTTGCTGCTGCTTTTTTTGTCATTGGTTTTGATTTACTCATAATTATAATTGTATTAATGGTTTGAATTAAGAAGACTATCTTCTCATATTCATTATTTATGCTCCAAATTTATTTATGAAAGAGATTAAATTTCCTTATTTGTGATAGAGCGCTTATATTTGGGATATCAACCTAATTATTTGTGATATTAAAAAGAGGGTTGAAAAAATTCATATATTTTTTTCTGATTTACAACTCTAAAGTCAATACTATTATTAATGGATATATATTCAAAATACGCTGAATTAGTTACAGAAAACGAATTTCTAACACAGACACTATTTATACTTATTTGCATACTACTATTGGTTATAATTAGAAATTGGTATAACCTTTACAAAAAGCGTTCTTTTAGAAAAAAAAATAAACAGTTAAAAAATCAATTAGAGGCTACACAAATTGCTATTACAAACTATGATGACAAATTAAAAACAATCACTAAACTAGAAGAAAAGCTTTCTAATAAACACACAGAAATCTTTCAACTACAACAAGAGATCGAAGATTACAAACAGAAGTTTTATTCAACATTAAGTGAAAAAGACAAAGTAATAGCAAAACAAAAAGAAGCCAATAACAATCAAAAAAAAGCTTATGAACGCTATGTTAGTTTTAAAATTGTAGAAGCTAACAATACTAGGCTTGGTGCTCATTTTATAAAAAATGTAATAACTCAGATTTATGAAGATTTAGAAGAAGCCGAAGACAGCTACAAATCATTTTTTGGGATACCTTATAAAAATAGTAATGCAAAAAGTAAGCTACCATCTTTAAAAGCTTTAAAAAGTATTTTTAAACTTTTAGATTATAACGTCTCTGCACTTCATAAAGAAAAAACAAGTATTGATGTCGAATTAGCGCACATAGAAATGTTTTTGGATTTAATTAAATACCTAAAGCCAAACACCAAAATTGAATTAAAAAACATGCTAACTAAAGCTCAAAGAAACCAAATAGAAATAAAACCCACTTTATTTTTCCCGTTTGTTGAAAATGCTTTAAAACATGGAAGCCTAAACGAAGAAGCTTCTTTTATAAGTATTGTACTAAAAGAAAACAAAAACAAGCAATTAAGCTATTGTTTAGTAAACAGTGCAGAACAACAGCTAGAGCAAGAACATAAAATAACGAAAAGCTCAAGTTTTGGACTTAATGCTTTACAACAACTACTAACTGCTTACTATCCAAATAGCAAATTAGAACACAAAACATTACCAAACAATCAATACTTGTCCGAACTAACCTTAAGCCTAAATTAAATGATACGCTATATACTTGTCGATGACGAACCTAAAATTTTAAAAAGAGTACAAGCAAAAATAGACGCACTTCCAAAAGACTACGAGTTAAAACATATAGCAAGTTACGATAGCTCTAAAAAGGCTCATGAACAAATAAATGAAGACGATTACGATTTACTAATTGTAGATTTTGAAATGCCTATTTATAATGGCATTGAGCTAGCACAAAAAATTGGTGCGAATAAAAAAATAATATTCTTAACGTCGACTACCAATAATGAAAAAAAGGTAATTAATAGTTTGGATATTTCTGGTTTTTTAAGCAAGCCTTTTGAGGTTGAAGAGTTTGAGGACATCCTTAAAAATAAGGTGATTGGAAAAGTAAACAGTAAAAATACATACCAAAAAGGAGATTTGGTTATGCTGTCCATATTAAAAAACAAAAATATAGGTATCTATCCGGAAAACATTTATTTTATTAGCTCTGCATTAATAAGTACTGGTTATAAACTAGTAAATGGCAAGCCTGTTAAAGTGGAAAAACCTGAAGGTAATTTTGTTCATTTTTATGGAAAAAACAGTGAAGTATCTTTTGAGTCTATAAGAAAAACGATTAGTAGTTTAGAAACTGAACTTGCTGATTTTGGTTTTAAAAAAATTAACCAAAGCACTTTAATAAATACTAATTATATTAGAAATATAGATAATCGAAATTTAGAATTATACCATTGTAAAGAACCTTTTGAAATTAGTGTAAAAGAAAAAACAACATTTTTAAAAAACCTCTAACCTTAAAATTACTCCTTCGCAAAAAAAGCAGCCAAGTTCTCACTCTGCGCCAATACCTTATCAGCTTCCATTTTTGCAACATCTGGTGGATAACCATAACGCATTAAAATCTTTTTAACCGTTAGTCTTAATTTTGCTCTTACATCGTCACGCTTACTCCAATCTACAGTTGCATTGTTTCTAACAACCTCAACAATGGTATGAATTAAGTCTTTCATTTTATCATCATCTAAAAAACTTGTGGATTCATTTTGAGATAACACACTATAAAATGCATACTCTTCTGGTGTTAAACCCAAATCGATACTTTTTTTGTCTTCTAATCGCATGTCTTTTGCAATTTCTGACAACTCTGCTAATACTTGCGCAGAATCTATTTGATTGTTATGATACCTTTTTACAACAGACTCTAACATTTCTGAAAAGCGTTTCCCTTGTGCTATGTTCTTTGTTTTTCGCACACGAACCTCATCTGCCAACAACTTTTTAAGTAACTCAAAAGCCACATTTTTTTGTTGCATATTTTTAACTTCCAACAAAAACTCGTCAGACAAAATACCTACAGAAGGTTCTTTTATGCCTGCTGCTTCAAAAACATCTATAACGCCTTCACTAGATAAAGCATCGTCTACAATTTGCTTAATTGCCGATTCTACTTCGTAATCGGACTTAATCGTATTTCCCGTAAACTTATTTAATCTTGCTTTTACAGCTTGAAAAAAGGCTATCTCATCTTTAATTTTATCTGCTTGCGGACTAGGAATAGACATGGCAAACAACTTAGATAATATGGTTACTTCTTTTATAAATCTATTTTTTAAGTCTTCTGTTTGCAACACAAAATTTTGTGCTCCTAATAAAATCTGAAGCTTACTATTAGTCTCTGCATTAAAATAAGATTTGTAATCATAGCCATGAAAAATCTGTTCTACCACTTCAAACTTTTCTAACATACCAGCAATTGCTTCTTTAATATCAACAATTGGTGCGCCTTCTCCTCCACTTTGTAAATACGTAACCATAGCGTTACGCAAGTCTTGACCTATACCAATATAATCTACAATTAAACCTCCTGGTTTATCTTTATATACGCGATTTACACGTGCAATAGCTTGCATTAAATTTGCACCTTGCATTTTTTTATCAATATACATAGTATGCAAATTTGGTGCATCAAAACCTGTAAGCCACATATCTCTAACAATTACCATTTGTAAAGTATCGTTAGGATCTTTTATACGTGCTGCTAATAGTTTACGTTGTGATTTTGTAGTGTGATGTGGTTGCAAAATCGCTTCGTCATCACTTGTGCTTGTCATAATCACTTTTATAGCACCTTTGTCTAAGTCCTCATGATGCCAATCTGGACGTAATGCTATAATCTCGTTATAGAGTTTTGCACAAATCTTACGACTCATACTCACTATCATTGCTTTGCCTTCAAAGACTTTTTGTCTTGCTTCAAAATGCGACACTAAATCTGTTGCGATATCTCTTAGTCTATCTTCTTTACCAACAATTTTCTCAATTGCTGCACTTTTAGTTTTTGCTTTTTCTATTTGCTCTTCGGTTGCATCTTCTATTGCATCTATTTGGCTGTCTATAGATTTGGTAACTTCTTCGTTGAGTTTAATTTTTACTAAACGCGACTCGTAGCTTATTGGTACTGTTGCTCCATCATCAACCGCTTGTTTAATATCGTACACATCAATGTACTCTCCAAAAACTGCAGGAGTAGATTTATCTTCCTTTTCAATTGGTGTTCCTGTAAAACCTATATAAGACGCTTTTGGCAACGCATCTCGTAAATACTTAGCGTTTCCGTATCTAATTTCCGAACCATCGTCTATGTCTACCACACGTGCTTTAAAACCATACTGGCTTCTGTGTGCTTCGTCTGCAACCACAATAATATTGGTTCTTTCCGACAACGTATCAAATACATTACCTTCTTCTGGTGAAAACTTTTGAATGGTTGTAAAAATAACACCTCCTCCAGAAACATTTAATAATTCTTTTATGTGATTTCTGTTTTGAGCTTGAACTGGTGTTTGTCTTAATAACTCTTTGCAATTCCCAAACGTACCAAACAATTGGTCGTCTAAATCGTTTCTGTCTGTTAGTACCACAATAGTTGGGTTTTCCATTTGTGGATGCGTGACTATTTGACCAGAATAAAACACCATAGATAATGATTTACCAGAACCTTGCGTATGCCAAACCACACCAACTTTTCTGTCTCCTTCTTTAGCGTCTGTTGCTCTTATGGTTTGTGTTACTGCTTTTTGTACTGCGTAATATTGATGATAAGCTGCTACTTTTTTAATTTTTACTTGAAAAATTAAACCAGTCTTCTCATCCTTTTTTTCTTCTTGCTCAAAAACCGTACAATAGCGAATTAACTCTACCAACGTTTTTTTGTTAAGCATATATTCGGTTAATATTTGTAGTTCTGTTCTTGGGTCGTTGGCTATTTTTTTTGGTGCTTTCCATGATAAGAACCTTGAAAATGGAGCCGAAACACTAGAGGTTCCTGCTTCTATACCATCGCTAATTACACAAATACTATTGTAATAAAAGATGCTTGGTACTGCTGATTTATAATTTTGTATTTGTTGATACGCTTTTCTAACCGTTGCATTCTCGTCTGTGGCATTTTTAAGTTCTACAAATACTAATGGCAAACCGTTAACATAAATAACAACATCAAAACGTTTCTCATTATTATTTTCTTTAACTACTAATTGATTCACTACCCAAAACTGGTTATTCTCTGGTTTTACAACATCTAACAATTTTACATTAATCCCTTTGGTTCTTCCTTCTTTGTTGTATTCAACTGTTACACCATTGGTTAGCAAGGTATGGAAACGCTCGTTGTTTTCCATTAAGTCTTGCGTGCCAAGATTTACAATTTTTTGATAGGCTTCTACTCTTGCAGATTCTGGAACGTCTGGATTTAAATGACGTAATGCATTTTTTAATTGTTGTTCTAACAAAACAGACTCAAAACCTTCCCGTTGTGGGTTTTCACTATAAGGTGCAATGGCTGGACCATAATGATATGTGTAACCTTGACCAACTAATTGGTTTATGGATGCTTGTTCTATGCTATCTTCTGAGAGTTTAGTCATTTCTTTGTTATCTTAATATACTATGATAAATCCTTTTGAAACCTTGACAAAAAGGCTTCTTTTTGCACTATTAATTCTTCTAATGATTCTGTTAATTGAATACCATCTACTTTAAACCAAGACTCATTAAATGATTCTCCAAATAAAGCTCCTGAAAAATTATCTTGTAATTGCTGTTGGCTAAAACTTTCCTTTAATGGATATATAAGTCCTAATCCTACAACTTTTTTATTTTGAGATTGCATAAATGAACCATAGGTGTGTATTTGAAAAAAGTCTGATCTATCATAATCTCGATAATCTGTTGTCATTCTTTTATACTTGGCATCTAGCACTACAACCTTATTATTCTTTTCTATAATAATATCTGGTATTAAGCCTCTAACATAATCTTGTTGTTTGTAAGTTTTATATTTTTGAGAATACACTTTCCACCCATCTATACTATACCTTTTCTTTAAAATAGTCATTAAATAGTTTTCCCAAATTTCTGCCATGTCTAAAAACAATGCATCATTTGATGCTTTAGATTGCTCTTGAGAAATACTATTATTTTTACGCTGAATGATTTGCCAAGAAAAATCTACAACATACTTATAATTCGCATACATAGAACCATACTTAATATTACGGTATTGGTTAGCTGTTAAAGTATTACTATTAAAACCAGATGCCGAATTAATAACTTCTTTCACACTATCTGTTAGCATATTTTGAGTTAAAAAATAATTTTTACACAGTATTTTATATGCTTTGTAAAGTATAGCTATTATTATTGGGTCTACTTGCTTTTCTATAAGATTGGAAACAATTTGACTTTCGTTGTAAAGAGGTAAAACACTTCTTCTTATATCAAAACGTCCTTTTACAGTTAGGCTTTTATATTCTTTTTTTATTTTGTTTTTAGGCAAACCGTGCACATTGGCTTTCCTTAATTGCTTTACCCAAATAAAACTTATTAGTTTTTTAATAAGTTCGTTTTGCACATTGCTTTCTAACTTGCTGCTTGAATGGCTTTGTGCTAATTTTATATTAAATATTTCTTCTAGTAAATGCATTACTGTAGCATTACCAAAACGTGGTATTACCTCAAAGCAGTAATCTTGATTATTGTAATTAAAATATAACTTACCAATATATCTACCTGTAAACCATTTGTTAGATTTATAATCGTAAGTTAAAAGTGGTAACTCATCTTCTTTTACAGTATTACTTATTCTAAAAACATTTGTTTTGGTGAAACAACTATTTATATGCACAGCCATATTTGCCTCTATTTCAACAAGAGAGCAATCTTTAACTGGTTTTATATAAATAATATTATTTCCCATTAGAAAATATCGAGTATGCTCTGTTTGTATATTCTTTTACACTTCCTTTATCTGTGTTACCTAAAAAGGCAACTAGCATTGGTTCTATAGATATAGACCATAAAATATCTTTTGCTTCCTTAAATAATTTCTTTTTTGAACGTCCTTTACCTGTTAAATTATAATGCTCTTTATAAATTTTAGAAAGCTCTGCAAAAAAAGTATGACCTATTTGGTAGGCTTCGCCTAATTCTTCAATATCATTACTTATGTAATTATTTAAGGCTGTACACGCATTTACAAAATCGTTTTTAAGTACTTCAAAATGTTTATCGTTAAAGTAACTACCTAACATTTCTAATAAAACAGCATCGTTATAGCCTTTAAATTTCCAAACAAATCGTCTGCGTAAAGCAAAATCCATACGTTCTACTGAAAAATCTATTTCGTTCATTGTACCTATGATGTACAAATTATCAGGCATATTTAATTCTATACCTTTTATTGCTGTTTTAATAGGCTCATTTCTATATTCCATAGCAGAGAACAACTCACCAAAAACACGAGATAAATCCACCCGATTTATTTCATCTAAAATAAGAACGTGAGGTAATTTAACTAATCCTTTTTCATCTGTAGTTTTAGTTTCATTATTTGCCTTTTCTATGATATCAAACAACTGGCCTTTTACAGCAATGGTTTCTGAACCATTAGCTGAAGCTTTTAATTGATATCCTGCAATAAAATCTTCGTAAGATGTGTTTGGGTTAAATTGAAGCTTGTGTATTCTATCATCAATATTTTCTAAACCATTATCAAAATAGACTTTTAGGTTTTCCTTTTTGTGTAAAAAATGGTTGGTAATAAAAGATTCTGCTAATGCTTTGGCTGAATGTGTTTTTCCTGTTCCTGGTGGACCATAATACACTAATGCCTTTTTAAATTGCAAGGTCATAATATCTTCTGAAACATTATGTAAGCCTTTGTTCCAAATGCTCCATAACTGTGGCGCATAAAAGCTATTGCTTATACCCGATTTTTCTAACTCTTTTTTAATTAGAAATATTTCGTCATCAATGGTTATATCTTCTTTTTTTGCTTCATCATTATCTTTTATAAGTGCATAAAAATTAGATTTTATAGAAGCTTTATCTTGTTTAGAAGCAATAGGCTCATAATACTCAGGTTTTGCTAAATGCATGATTAAATTTTGCATTGCAAAAGCTCTGTTTTCTAATAACTTATATTCTTTTTCAGGTATCTCAAACGTATTTTCTTCAAACACATTATTAGCATTGCCAATTATATATTTGTTTACATCATCAACATTTTTTACTTCTCCTTTTTTTACTTCTTTTTTAATTAAAATACAGAGTATTAATAAAAAATTAATCTCCATTGGTTTGTTGGTTTTGTGGTACTGCCCAGCAGAACCTACACCATGTAACGGAAAATAGTTTTCTTTTTTATGAGTATTAAAGCGTGCTATATTTTCTTCCTCTGCTAAAATCCAATAAGGTGTATCTCTTTTGGTTTCAAACTTCATGTCGTTGGCAGGCAAATACCATAACCAATTTAAATGTGCAAAACATAAGCGCTCTTTATAATTAGCAAGTTCAAATTGAGTTTTTATTTTATCCCAATAGGTTTTCTCATTTCCTTCTATTGCTGAATCAAGGAAATATTCTTTTACTTTAAATAGGTTTGAAAGACTAAAAATATCTTCTTCATTGGTTAAAATAGAATTATCATTTAATAAACAATCCTTTATGAAGTTATTGTATAATTGATAAACGTGTTGTTTGTTTTCTTGACTCATGTGTTACTCAATTAATTTTACTTTTTAAACCCATTAACCCTAATCTCACCACGCATTAACTTGGGTAATAAACTGTCTCTAGTTTTAGTTAAAGTTTGGATTTGTTTTGAGTTACTTAAAATTTTATCAAAAGTAGGATTGATAAAATTATTGAATCGATTTAATACTTTCTCCTCAGGAATTATACAATCTATATTCCTAAATGAAGTTTTGCTTATCTCTAAAAAAGTAGAACCATTACCTGCATTTTCAACAACCCTCATAAATTTAGATAACCATAAATACATATATTCATTAGATAAATATTGATTTGGTAAAAGAGCAATAAAACCTTGATTTATTGCTAACTCAATATTTGTAAAACTTAAATAACCAATAGGTGCTCTTGAAGATAAAAGCAATGTCTTTTTAGGTAGTAAACCCGAACTTATTTTTTTTAAACCTTCTTTAGTTATTTTTTTTTCTGTTGAAAGTAAAAACATACCTCTTGAATTACTTAAATCTTTCGGACTTGTCCAATGTATATCACCATCCCAAAAATTGAGATTTTTAGTGCTTGGTGTAGTTCCACCACAAATTTTAGTTACTTCTCCCAACTTCCCAACACGCCAACCATCAGGCAATTCATCATCAATTTGGTATTTACCAAACCACTCCTTAAAAATAGTTTGTGCGGTTTGCTCTAAAGTTTGGTTTTGTGCACGTAGGTTTTCTATTTTATCATCAAAAGCGGTTAATACTTTGGCGATGGCTTTTTGTTCTGCTACTTTATTAGGAATTAAAACAGGTATTATATTAAGTTCTTTACCACTAATAGAGGTAAAAACAGTACCCGAAGAATAATCTTGTAATCTTCTATTGATATGATTCAATAAAAAATATAAATAATCCTGATTACCATTTTTCATATACATACCAGCATTACCTCTACCAATACAAGATTTATGCTTTGTAAAATTCACTCTCCCAACTGGAGCTCTAACACTAAATAGAATAGAGTTTTCAGATACAACTTTAGTGACTTTTGATGTATATGTTTTTATACTAACATATTTGTCATTAAACTCAGTTACTCCTTGATAAAAGGGCAATCCGTTTCCATCCTTATTATAAAATTCGCTTTTAGGAGATTGTCCCATTGTTATATCAACAACTTCTCCTAAACTAGTCTCAATCCAACCATCAGGTAACTTTTCATCTACACTACTCATAATTTAAACCCAATATTAGCCAGTTGTGTTTTAATCTCTTGGTTTAACACTTCCTCTTCTTGCATTTGCGCTTTTAAGGTTGTAGTTAAGGCTTCCATTTTTTCTGAGAATGGTATACCATCATCCTCTTCGTCTGGTATGCCAACGTAACGTCCTGGTGTGAGTACGTGGTTGTGTTTGCGTATGTCTTCTAGGGTTGCAGATTTGCAGTAGCCTTTTACATCTCGATACAATTTGCTCGTTCCTCCCAAATCACTCGATGTGACGTTTTGGGATTGAGATTCTTCGCTTTCGCTCTGAATGACAGACGTGTCGCTCTGAATGACAGAGGCGTTGCTCTGAATGACAGACGTGTCGCTCTGTATGACAGCACGCCAATCGTGATAGGTTTTTGTTATTTTTTGGATATCGCCTAAGTCATTTTCGTGGAAGTTTCCTTTTTTGTTATCGTCGTCAGAATCTGAAAAATCACGATGTACTCTGTCTTTTAAATAACCCATTTCTGAAGCATCAATAAATAAGACTTCGTTGGTTTTGGTTCTTCCTCTTCGTAAATACCAAATACAAGCAGGTATGCCTGTGTTGTAAAACAGCTGTTTTGGCAAGGCTACAATACACTCTACCAAGCCAGCTTCTACTAAGTTTTTACGTATGTCGCCTTCGCTAGAGGTGTTAGAACTTAAAGAGCCATTGGCTAAAACAGTTGCCATAACACCACGTGGTGATAAATGGTATAACATGTGTTGCATCCACCCAAAATTGGCATTACCATTGGGTGGTGTGCCATATTGCCAACGTGCATCGTCTTGTAAAATATCAATTCCCCATTCTTTTTGGTTAAATGGTGGATTGGCAATTACAAAATCTGCTTTTAAATCTGGGTGTGCATCTTTTAAAAAAGACCCTTCTGTGTTCCAAGCTACAAATTTGGAGTTGATGTTACGTATGGCAAGGTTCATTCTAGAAAGTTTCCATGTAGTTTGGTTACTTTCTTGACCGTAAACTGTAATGTCTTTTATGTTACCAGAGTGTGCTGTTACAAATTTTTCACTCATAATAAACATACCACCAGAACCCGAAGCAGGATCGTAAATACGCCCTTTATAAGGTTCTATCATTTCTACCATTAGCTTTACAATGGCTTTTGGTGTGTAAAATTGTCCTCCTTTTTTACCTTCTGCATTGGCAAACTCACCTAAAAAGTATTCGTACACACGTCCAAAAAGATCTTTAGAGTTTTCGTTTTCGGCTTGTAGTTCTGTGTTAGATATTAAGTCGATGAGTTCGCCTAAAGCGGTTTTATCTAAATTGGCTTTACCATATACTTGTGGTAAAACGTTTTTTAATTCTTTGTTTTCTTTTTCTACTGCTTCCATGGCTTCGTCAATTGATTGACCAATGGTAGGCAACTTTGCTTGCGCGTGTATGTGGCTCCATCGTGCTAATTTAGGAACAAAGAAAGTGTTTTCGGCAATGTATTCGTCTCTATCTTCTGCATCTGAATATTCATCTGCTACCAATTTTTGGTACAACTCATCAAAAGATTCTGAAATGTATTTTAAAAAGATAAGTCCGAGTACCACGTGTTTATACTCTGCTGCATCAATGTTTTTACGTAATTTATCTGCGGCTTTAAACAGGTCTTGCTCAAAGGTGTTTTTAGTCTTTGCCATGTAGGTTTTTTACAGTTGATTGTTCGTTACAAATAGTTAAATTTACTTATGATTAGTTTTTTAAGGGAGACTTTAAATATAAAACCTTTTTAAAAACTATTAAAAGTAAAATGTAAGAAATATTATAATTAAAAAAAAAGATAGTTTCACAGCGTTCGCAATGCCATAAAGTATTAATCCAACCTATAATAACCACATTTTAAATAGGCACCTTCTGGGAAACCAATAGGATGGTCTGTGTCGTGTTGCGTGGTTTTAATGGTTTTAAAGCGTCTGTCACTTGCTGTTAAGGTGTTGGTATTAATATCGTAAAACGCTTGTGCTGTAACTCTGCTAGAACACGATGCTAAGACTAATAATCCGTTTTTAGCTGTAAGTTGCTCGCCTAACTGTGCTAATTGTGCGTACTTTTTTTTAGCTAATTCTATTTCGGTTTGTTGCTTGGCAAAACTTGGTGGATCGATTACCACAACATCGAACGTGGTATTGTTTTTTATTAATTGTTTTAAGGCTTTAAAAGCATCGTCTGCAATAGTTTTATGTGTGCCAGAATACGTGTTTAATTTGCCATTTTGTTTGGCAATGTCTAAGGCTTGTGCGCTTATATCTAAACTGGTAACTTCTGTGGCTCCATTGGCTAATGCATGTACCGAAAATCCGCCAGCATACGAAAACACATCTAAAACTGTTTTGCCTTTACTCCACAAACCTACTTGTCGCCTATTCTCGCGATGGTCTAAAAAGTAACCTGTTTTATGTCCTTTTATAACGTTTGCCGAAAAGTTGACTCCATGTTCCACAAATTGAACAACCTCGTTTTCTAAAGTGCCAAAAACGACGTCGCCATCGTTTAATTGATGGGTTTTAGATTGCTGCAATCCACGACTTAAACGCATAACCACTGTTTTACATTTTGAAACTTCGATTAGCGCTTCTAGAATGGGTTTTAAATAAGATAACCAGATTTCGGAATATAATTTTACGACTAAAACGTCTGCATACACATCTGCTATAAAAGAAGGAAAACCATCGTTTTCACCAAAAAGGAGTCGGTAACTATTGGTGTTTGTTTGTAGTAATGGAAAGCGTTTAGCGTAGGCAGTTTTTATTTTCTGTTTAAAAAACGCTGCATCTACTACTACTGAAGCTGTAGCGTTATAAATAATTTTTATTCGGATTGGCGAATTGGCATCGTACAATCCAATGCCAATCATAGCATTTTTTCGCTTGCCGAAAATAATGGCCAAATCTCCTGTTTGCGCATCGTTATTAATTTTTACTATACTATCTGAAAACACCCAAGGATGACCTTGTTGCACATAATGTTCGCCTTTTGCAGTTAGTTTTACTGCAAGGCGTTTTGGTTGGTGAGTTGATGATATGGTTTCGGAAAGCATCATGCTGCGAAATTAGTATTTTTATAACACTTTAAAACAAAAAAATAATTTGCTTCTCGATACACTGCTTCGTACCTCAGCAGCACTCGAAGTGACGTTGCGGAAGCAAATTGTGATATATTGGTTTTTAAATTTATGAGTAAGCACATCGCGTCAGTTCGAGTGGTTCGACTTTAGGAGAAGTGTATCGAGAACTCTTTAGCTCATGGCTTCTCGATACTATTTGTTCATGCTTCACAAATCACTCGAAGTGACGTTGCGGAAGCAAAGTGTGATATATTGGTTTTTTAATTTTTGAGTAAGCACATCGCGTCAGTTCGAGTGGTTCGACCTTGGGTGAAGTGTATCGAGAACTTCTGTTTATGGCTTCTCGATACTATTTGTTCATGCTTCACAAATCACTCGAAGTGACGAAACGGAAGCAAAGTGTGATATATTGGTTTTTAAATTTATGAGTTAGCACATCACGTCAGTTCGAGTGGTTCGATTTTAGGAGAACTGTATCGAGAACTTCTGTTTATGGCTTCTCGATACTATTTGTTCATGCTTCACAAATCACTCGAAGTGACGAAACTGAAGCAAAGTGTGAAATATTGGTTTTTAAATTTATGAGTTAGCACATCACGTCAGTTCGAGTGGTTCGATTTTAGGAGAACTGTATCGAGAACTTCTGTTTATGGCTTCTCGATACTATTTGTTCGTACTTCACAAATCACTCGAAGTGACGAAACGGAAGCAAAGTGTGATATATTGGTTTTTCAATTTTTGAGTAAACACATCACGTCAGTTCGAGTGGTTCGACCTTGGGAGAACTGTATCGAGAACTCTTTAGCTTATCGCTTCTCGATACTATTTGTTCATGCTTCACAAATCACTCGAAGTGACGTTGTGGAAGCTGTGTGTTTTGAAATTAATAATTACGCTTTTAACACAATTCTAAATCGTGCTTTACCATCGTGCATGTGTTGTATGGCATCGTTTACAGCGTTTAGTTGAAACTCTTCTACTGTTGGATAAATATCATGACGTACACAAAATTCTAACATTTTACGCGTTAAGGCAATACTACCTAACGGACTTCCTCCAACCGATTTTTCTCCTGCAATCATACTAAATGCTGGGATTTCCATTGGTTCTAAAACGGCTCCTACAGTGTGTAGTTTTCCTTGTGGAGCTAAGGTGGTTAAAAAGGCATTCCAATCTAATTTAACATTGGTAGTGTTTAATATAAAATCTAAGGTACCTTCAATGGCTTTTAATGCATCATTATTAGTAGAATCCACAACATTATGTGCTCCCATTTTTTTAAGTGCTTCGGTTTTGTCTTTACTAGAGGTAAATGCTGTGACCTCACAGCCCCAAGCTTTTAAGAATTTTAATGCCATATGACCTAGTCCTCCAATACCAATAACACCTACTTTATCTGTGGGTTGCACTCCAGAGAGTACAATGGGATTAAAAACTGTAATTCCACCACAAAATAACGGTCCAGCTTTAGCCATATCAATACCTTTTGGTAATTTTGTTACCCAAGACCAATGTCCTCTTACTTTATTGGCAAAACCTCCATGACGACCAACTATTGTGCCTTCTGCATCGCCACATAAATGTTGTTTACCATCCATACATTGGTTACAATGCATACAGGATGCGCTGTACCATCCCATTCCTACTTTATCGCCTACTTTTAAGCCTTTTACTTCTTTACCTAAGTCTGTGACTTCGCCTACGATTTCGTGACCAGGAACTAATGGGAATTGAGAATTTCCCCAATCGTTATTAATCATACTTAAATCGCTGTGGCACAAGCCACAATACTCAACTTTTATATCTACTTGCTCGTTGCCAATTTCTGGTAATTCGTATTGAAATTGTTCTAATTCTGCTCCTGCTTCCTTTGCTGCGTATGCGTTTACTGTCATCGTTTTATTTATGTTTTTTTGTGTGTTTAAAGATACGGATTGTGATTGCCAAACTCTGCTAAAGGCTTGTTAAGATTGCTAAAAAAAACCACCTTTTTTGGTGGCTTTTGCATTAGTGATTGCAGCGGCATCCTTTTGCTTTTTCGCAAAAGATATAGTGGAAAGCACGACACTTTGGAGCCTTTGCGGAAAAGTGTAATGCCCAAATACTTAAATTTATTTTTTAAATTATTACGCTTTTAAATTGGCTTTAGCTTGCTGTTTTTTTAAGTTTAATAATATGAAGCTTATCTAACACAAACATGATGCAATAGGTAATATCTACCTCGAACCAACGTACTCCAAAATTGGCGCGACCACTATGCGAATGGTGATTATTGTGGTAACCTTCGCCTAGCATTAAAAAATCGAATGGGAGTAAGTTTTTTGAGGTGTCGCTAACTTTAAAATTTCGGTAGCCATAAATATGTGCAAACCAGTTAATGATTACACCATGTATTGGTGCCATAAAAAAGGCTACTGGCAATAGTAACCATTGCCACCAAGCGGTCGCAAATGCAATAAAAAACAAGGTATATAATGCTGCCCAAGCTAGTCTGGAAATTCTGGAGCTTGCTATGGCATCGAAGGTTTTCCATTGTGGTACGTTTTTGGTAAACTTACTGGCTACTGCTATTCGTTTTTTGTTTATATCTTGATAGATGTTTTTTGTGCGCCACATCATAGTAAATACATTGGTATCGTATTTTGGTGAGTGTGGATCGTTTTCGGTATCTGCATACGCATGGTGCATTCTGTGCATAACGCCATAACCATAAGCGCTTAAGTAATTTGAGCCTTGAAATATCCAAGTTAATACAAAACATACGCGCTCTGTAAATTTAGACATTGTAAAGGTTTGGTGTGCTGCGTAACGATGTAAAAAGAAGGTTTGGAAGAATAAACCTGTGTACCAAAGGATTATAATTAATAGTAGTATTTTCATAGTCTTTGCTTTAATTACAAAGGTCTGAATACGGTTTGGTTATTAAAATGAACCTGAGTTAAGAAATGCGTTTTCTAATCCTACTTAATGCTTGTGCTGTTACACCAATATATGAGGCGATGTATTTTAACGGAATTTCCTTTATTAAGTTTGGTCGTTCTGTAAATAGCTTTAGGTAACGCTCTTCTGCATTATGGTTTAAAAGGGATTGCTCGCGTTTAGACTTTATAAGAAATAAACGTTCTGTAGAGAGACGACCAATAACGTTACCTACAAAACTTTTTTGGTACACCTCTTGCAAATCTGTATAAGAAATGCTCCAGATTGTCATATTAGTAAGTGCTTCGATTTGATATAATGAAGGTGTTTTGGTTAAAAAAGAATCGTAGGCACTTATAAATTCGTTTTCGAAACAAAAGCCAAACGTAATGTCTTTTTCGTTGTCCTCCTTTGGAATAAGAAAGCGTGCAATACCAGATTGTATAAAAGAGATGTAATTTTCTACTTCGCCTACCTTAATGAGCTTATCCTTTTTTTTAAATTCTCTTTGTATGAGTTTAGACGAAAACAACTCCCAATCTGCATCGTTAACTGAAATTGTTTCTTCAATGTAATCTCTAATGTTTTTCATAAAATAAAAGCCAACAGCATATTAAAATTACAGACCTGTATTAGCGTTTTTTAGAGGTTTTCTTTTTAGGCTCTTTAATTTTAACAAATACGAGTTTAAAACGACCATTGTTACTGTCTCTTTTTTCTATTTCGAATTTTTTAATAGAATCGATTAAAGGAGTTAATTTATCGAAACCGAAGTTTCTAGAATCGAAATTAGGTTGCTTTTTTTGTAGTAAACTCCCAACGTCACCAAGGAATGCCCAACCATCATCATCGGCCAAATCGGAAATGGTATTGGATATAAACTGAATGTCTTTTTGGGTAATTTTATCGATACTATTTTTAGATTCTGTAGTGGTTTCCGAACTTGTGCTGTCTTCCTTTTTAGAATCTTTTTTTAGAATTTCTATGTAAATAAACTTGTCGCAAGCCACTATAAAAGGGTTTGGTGTTTTCTTTTCGCCAATGCCATACACCTTCATGCCTGCTTCGCGTAAACGGGTTGCTAAGCGTGTAAAATCACTATCGCTAGACACTATACAAAAGCCATCTGCTTTGCCAGAATATAAAATATCCATAGCATCGATAATCATAGCAGAATCGGTTGCATTTTTACCAACTGTGTAGGCATATTGCTGAATTGGCGTAATTGCATTTTCTAATAAAACGTTTTTCCATTTATTTAAATGTGGCTTAGTCCAATCGCCATAAATACGTTTAATGGTAGGATTACCATATTTGGCAATTTCCTCCATCATTTCCTTTACGTAAGCCGATGGTATATTATCTCCATCTATTAACACTGCTAGTCTAAGATCCATTATGCGCGTTTATTTTTTTTGGCAATTTTTTGTGCTTTCTTTTCTTTGGGTGTTAAAAGTGCTTCTTTTTTAACATTCTTTTTAGCGTCTTTAGATTTTGCCATGTTGTGATTATTTATTTTGATAAAGGTACGCTATTAAACGTATAATGCATAAAAAGTACCTTTATAAAACTCATAGTGTATTAAAAATATCAAATGTTGCACATTCTGAAAGTTTGCTTAAAAATAAACACAAGGTGATTAGTATTAACAGTAATTAATTAGAAGTCCTATTTTTGTAGGAATCACAATGCATTATCCATAATATCTTGCACACATTCTGGATTTAATAGTGTGCTGATATCTCCTAAATTACTGGTGTCTTTTTCGGCAATTTTACGAAGTATGCGACGCATAATTTTTCCGCTACGTGTTTTTGGTAAACCTTCTGTAAATTGAATTTTATTTAGTTTGGCTATGGGTCCAATTTTATCTGAAATTAATTGATTAATTTCTTTACGAAGATTATCGTGATTTCTACTTTCTCCAGCATCTTTTAAAGTGATGTAACCATACAAAGCGCTTCCTTTTATATCGTGTGGAAAGCCTACAATTGCAGATTCTGCAATTGCTGGATGCTCGTTAATAGCATCTTCAATTGGAGCTGTACCCAAATTATGACCAGAAACGATAATGACATCGTCCACTCTACCAGTAATACGATAATAACCTACTTCGTCTCGCAAAGCACCATCACCTGTAAAATACATGTTTTTAAAAGTAGAAAAATAAGTCTCTTTATAACGTTGGTGATTTCCCCAAATAGTACGCGCTATACTTGGCCAAGGGAATTTTATACATAGCCTTCCTTCTACTTGATTGCCTTTTAATTCGTCTCCATTTTCATCCATTAAAGCTGGCTGAACACCAATAAATGGTAAAGTCGCATAAGTTGGTTTTGTTGGAGTAACGTAAGGGATTGGAGTAATCATAATGCCTCCTGTTTCGGTTTGCCACCAGGAGTCTATTATTGGACTTTTACCTTTTCCTATATTATCGTTATACCAATGCCAAGCTTCTTCATTAATAGGTTCGCCGACGCTTCCTAAAACTTTAAGTGAGGACAAATCATATTTTTCCACTAACTCCACACCTTGTTTTGCTAACGCGCGAATAGCTGTTGGAGCTGTATAAAATTGATTGACTTTATGTTTTTCAACTATATCCCAAAAACGTCCAAAATCTGGATAACTTGGTACACCTTCGAACATTACAGTTGTTGCGCCATTTGCTAATGGACCATACACAATATAACTGTGACCTGTTATCCAACCAATATCTGCTGTACACCAATACACATCGTTTTCTTTATACTGAAACGCATTTTTAAACGTATATGCAGAATATACCATATAACCAGCTGTAGTGTGTACCATGCCTTTTGGCTTGCCTGTAGAACCTGAAGTGTATAAAATGAAAAGAGGATCTTCGGCATCCATTACTTCTGCTTTGCATTGGTTTGAAGCTGTATCTAATAAAGGTTGTAACCATTTGTCTCTTCCTTCTTTCATTTTTACTTCGGAATTAATTCGCTTTGCGACTAAAACCGTTTTTACATCTGGACAGCTTTCTAGAGCCTCGTCCACAATACCTTTTAAATCAATAGTTTTTGCACCACGATACGAACCATCTGCAGTAATTACCATTTTACAATCACAATCGTTAATTCTTGTCGATAACGCTTTCGCTGAAAACCCAGCAAAAACCACCGAATGTATGGCTCCAATTCGAGCACATGCTAATACCGAAATTGCTAATTCCGGAATCATAGGTACATAAATACAAACTCTGTCTCCTTTTTTTACGCCTTGCGCTTTTAATACATTAGCAAATTGGTTAACACGATGATGCAATTGTTTGTATGTAATGTGCTCTGCTCCTTCTTTTGGGTCGTTTGGCTCGAAAAGAATAGCTGTTTTATCACCTCGTGTTGCTAAATGCCTGTCTATGCAGTTTTCGGTTATATTTAATTTTGCACCTTGAAACCACTTTACTTCTGGCTTGTTGAAATCCCAATCGAGAACGTTATCCCATTTTTTTCGCCATAGGAAATGCTCTTCGGCGATTTCTTCCCAGAAACTTTCTGGCTCTCTAATAGATTTTCTATAGACTTGGTAGTATTCTTCTAGGTGTTTTATGTGGTAGTTGCTCATAATATCAGTTTGCAGTTTCAGTGTTCGGTGTTCAGTGTTCAGTGTTCGGTGTTCAGTGTTCAGTGTTCGGTGTTCAGTGTTCAGTGTTCGGTGTTCAGTGTTCAGTGTTCGGTGTTCAGTGTTCAGTGTTCAGTGTTCGGTGTTCGGTGTTCAGTGTTAGTAAATTTTCTAAATTTAAAAAATATCTAATAAAGTAAAAAGTAATAGTTTTCGTCTTTATTCTAACTGAAAATTAATATTTAACTCTTTAACTTTTTAAAATATGCTTTTGCTTCTTTTAAAACTTTAGGAGCCAATAATAAAGTTGCTGTCATAGTAGGAATTGCCATAAGTGCAAATACACCATCTATTAGATTAATCATTAATGCCAACGAGGTTGTTGCTCCCAAAATAATACTTAAAATATAGAAATAATTATAGTAATGTTTGTGTTTATCTCCAATTAAAAATGATAAACATTTTCCGCCATAATAGGCATAAGAAAACAAGGAAGACACGCTAAACACCACTATACATAATAGCAATAAATATCTACCATAAATAGGCATTGCGCTACCAAAAGCATTGGCTGTTAAAGTGACACCATTGGCATCTGTAGTTTGCCAAACTCCTGTTACTAAAATTGCTAAAGCGGTTAATGTACACACTATTAAAGTGTCTATTGCAGGACCTAACATAGCCACTAAACCTTCGCGAATAGGCTCATTTGTTTTTGCTGCTCCATGTGCTAAAGGTGCTGTTCCAATTCCTGCTTCGTTACTAAATGCACCACGACGAACACCAAGAACAATTAGTCCTCCAACAAGACCTCCTAAAAAAGAATCTCCTGTGTAGTTATTAGCAACAAAGGCATCTGTAAAAATAAGCTTAAAATAGGTTGGCACTGCTTCCGCATTAGCAAATAATATGATAAGTATTAACACAAAATAGAGCAACACCATACTTGGTACTAGTTTAGAGGCTACTTTGCTAATTCTATTTAATCCACCTAAAATTACTATAGATGTTATGCTAACTAAAACAATTCCTATAATTAAATTTGATGTAAAATTAACTACTACTCCATTAGGTTTTAAAACAATATCGTTAATGGCTTGCGTAAGCTGATTGACATTAAACACTGGTAAAGCGCCAATTAGTCCGCATAAACTAAAAAATACGGCTAACGGTTTCCAATGTTGGCCTAAACCTTCAGTAATAAAATACATTGGACCTCCTTGTGTTTTACCTTCGCTGTCTTTACCTCTGTACATAATGGCTAAACTAGAGGTGAAAAATTTTGTTGACATACCAATAATAGCGCTTATCCACATCCAAAACACTGCTCCTGGTCCACCAATTGAAATGGCGACTGCAACTCCAGCAATATTTCCCATTCCAATGGTTGAAGACAATGCTGTTGTTAAGGCCTGAAAATGGCTGATTTCGCCATCATCCTCTTTATTATCGTACTTACCTCGTAATACTTGTATGGCATGACCTAAATAACGAAAGGGTAAAAACCTAGAGTATAGTATTAAAAACAATCCTCCTCCAATGAGCAGAATTAATAATGGTAAACCCCAAACAAAAGAAGCAAAACTTTCAACAAATCCATTTATTTTATCATACATATAAATACAAGCTTTTAGACTCTAAATATAACTATTATCTTTACAGCATATCTATTAATTTAGAGCTGAAACAAAGGCCAATGAGAATTACTATTCTATTATTTACTTTATTATGTATTACAGCAATACATTCGCAAGAGCCTATATCATTTTCTGATAAATTAATTTTAAAATCAAATATTAACAGTCAATCGGAATCTTTGTTAGTTTACGATAATAATGAAGAGTCCATAATCGTAGATGCTAATAATAACTACAGAGTTGAGCTTGCTGCTAATTATAAGTTTTTCGGTTTAAAATTTGGATTCTCACCAAGTAGAAGAGACTCTAACATCAATTCTAAATTTAAGACTATCCAATTAAACCTATTTATAAACCAATGGATTCAAAGTTTTGAATACCGAAAAACACAAGGATTTTACCAAGAAGAAGTTACAACTATTGCTGCTCAATTTCCTAATTTAAAATCAACAAATTGGAGAGGTTCTACATCTTATGTTTTAAACCAAAACTTTTCGTTAAAACATTTATTACATCTTAATGCTTGGCAACAAAGGAGTTCTGGTAGTTTTGTGCCTAGCTTAGATTATGGGTTTAACCGTTTAAGTAATACTACTTTTGGAGAAAAAACTATAGAAAACAATTTTGATATTGCTCTCTCACCAGCTTACTATTATACTTGGTGTTTTAAAGAGCATTGGTTTGCCTCTGGCTCGCTATCACCAACTATTGGTTTACGATTTTCTAAAGATAAATCTGCAAACCAATCCAATAACAACACCTATTTAACTAGAGGATTAGATTTGAGTTTACAATTTGGCTACACCTCAAATACCATAAGTGCTGGAGCACGATTTAATTTCGACTCAAATGCAACAGATAAAAGCAAACAAATTAGCGTGGTAAACGATAAAAGTTATGCTAGTTTGTATGTTGGCTATCGCTTAAATGCACCTCGTTTTTTAAGACGTAGTGCAGAATTTATTGAAAACAAAGTAGGTTTATAAAACGGTTTGTTTTTAAAATGGAATACTATTTGTTAAAAATAAAACAATTTTAACCTAACTAACATGAATATACGCTTACTCACTATAATTATAATTTTGCTTGTTTCTAATCTCTATGCACAAGATGTGTTTGTACCTTATCGTGTTGGAGATCAATTTGGAGTTGCCAATTATGAAGGAAAATTAGTAGTAAACCCTCAATTTGATATTTTGCAGTTGGCAACCACATTCAGCTTTAATAAAGATAAAAATTACAGCTATTTAGTTGGTTATAAGATTATAAACGACTCTACCAATTTGTCTTCATTTATAACTAATGATAAGATTATTTTAAAAGATAAAACTTATAATGATTACTATTTTGATAATGAAGTTATTCATGCCATGAAATATACTTACTCCAATAAAAAGGACAAATGGGGAAGTCATTACATACAAACCAGCACATTATATACAGACGAAGGCAAACCTGTTTTTGATGGAGAATTTAAAGATTTTAATACCACAACAATTATAAATGATGATGATACTAGTAATGAGTTTTTAATTACTGCCATGAATTCTAAAAATGAATTTACTCTCTCTCTTTATAATAAAACATTAAAAAAAGTGACGACAACGTATTTTACAAATACCACTTACTTAAAATACCATGAAAATGTAGATTACAACGAAAAAGCGTTTACCTATAAAGATGAAAAAGGCCAAGGACATAAACTGTATTTTTCTTATAATGATAAAAAGGAAGTCGTTTTAAAATCTGATAAATTAGTCACTTTAAAAGAACGAAAAGACTACTACAGCGACGATTATAATGATGTGATGGAAGTCCCAAATTTTGATGACGATAAGAACAATGAAGTTGCTTTAAATTTAAACGACAGTATTGCCTTAAAAATAACCAAAATAGACATTAAACGCTTTGGTTACGTATTGGCAAAAAAAGTACAACGCCTAGAATATGGTGTTAAAAAGCTAAACCAATCGTTTTCGTATGTGTTTATAGAAAACGGCAAACTTGGTGTAAAAAAAGGTAGAGATAATACTGTTACCATTCCTGCAATTTATGACCAAATTTATTATGGTGCTTTTAATGGTTACATATTAAAAAAGGACAATAAGTATGGCCTTTATGCTTTTGCCTTTAAAAACCCTGTTTTAATTGAAGCAAAATTTACAATGTTACCTTATTTAGAACGTAAAAATTATAAAAAAGAAGGGTTTCATCTTATTAAATTATTTGATGATAACGGGAAATTATTTTGCTATGCCAACCAAGATGGCACCTTGTATTATTCTGAAAAATAAGTCTATTTTAAATACTCTAAAACATTTGTTTCAATACGTTTGTGGATATTTGACACCTCTGCTTTAACAAATGGTTCTCCCATAATATTCTCGTACAGTTCTATATAACGCTCAGAAACTGTTGTAATGTACTCATCACTCATTTCTGGAACAGTTTGACCTTCGAGTCCTTGAAAATTGTTAGCAATTAACCATTGTCTCACAAACTCTTTAGACAATTGTTTTTGTGTTTCGCCTTTATCTTGTCGATCCTGATAGCCTTCAGCATAAAAATAGCGCGAAGAATCTGGAGTATGGATTTCATCTATTAAAACAATTTTTCCGTCTTTAGTTTTACCAAATTCATATTTAGTATCTACTAAAATTAATCCACGAGAAGCTGCTATTTCTGTTCCGCGTTTAAAGAGTTTTTGTGTGTAATCTTCTAAAACTAGATAATCTTCTTCGCTAACAATTCCTTTTTTCAGGATGTCTTCTCTAGAGATATCTTCGTCGTGATCTCCCATTTCTGCTTTGGTAGCAGGTGTAATTATTGGGTTTGGAAACTTGTCGTTTTCTTTCATCCCTTCAGGCATTGCAACACCACAGAGTGTACGTTTTCCAGCATTATATTCTCTTGCTGCATGACCAGAAAGGTAACCTCTTATTACCATTTCTACTTTAAAAGGTTCACATAAATGACCAACTGCTACGTTTGGATCTGGAGTTGCAGTTAACCAATTAGGCACTATATCTTCAGTAGCTTTCATCATACTCGTAGCTATCTGGTTTAAGATTTGACCTTTATATGGTATTCCCTTTGGCATTACCACATCAAAAGCACTTAGTCTATCTGTTGCAATCATTACCAACTGTTCATCGTTTATATTGTAAACGGCTCTTACTTTTCCTTTATAAACACTTTTTTGGTTTGGAAAGTTGAAATTGGTGTCTGTTATTGTGTTACTACTCATTAGATAATTTAGTAATTATTTTATTTACTTTTTGATGCAGCTTATTCTTATCTCACTACTCACTACTCACTACTCACTACTCACTACTCACTAACCTACTCTCTATTTTCAATACTTCTATACGCAGCAATAATTTTTTTAACCAGTTTATGCCTAATGACATCTTTATCGTCTAAGAAAATCATACCAACACCTTCTGTATTTTTTAAAATTAATAAGGCTTCTTTTAAACCAGAAATGGTACGACGAGGTAAATCTATTTGTCCTGGATCTCCTGTTAATAAAAACTTAGCGTTTTTTCCCATTCTGGTTAAAAACATTTTCATTTGTGCGTGAGTGGTGTTTTGACCTTCGTCTAAAATAACAAACGCATTATCTAACGTACGACCACGCATAAAAGCTAGAGGTGCAATTTGTATGGTTCCGTTTTCTATGTATTGTGAAAGTTTTTCTGGAGCAATCATATCGCGTAATGCATCATATAAAGGTTGCATGTATGGATCTAATTTTTCTTTTAAATCGCCAGGCAAAAAACCTAAATTCTCGCCAGCCTCCACAGCAGGACGCGTTAAAATTATACGCTTAACTTCTTTATTTTTTAGTGCTTGTACTGCTAGAGCAACTCCTGTATAAGTTTTCCCTGTTCCTGCTGGTCCAATGGCAAACACCATATCGTTTTTACGCATAAGCTCTACAAACTTACGTTGGTTTGCTGTTTGTGCTTTTATGAGTTTACCGTTAACGCCATGTACTATAACCTCTCCACTTTCTTTACTTGTAGAATAATCGGCTTTACTTTGGCTAGTTAATACACGCTCAATACCATTTTCGTCTAGCTTATTATATTTTCCAAAATGTTCCATTAGCATGTGTAATCTGCGATCAAATTCTTCTAATAAATCTTCGTCGCCATAGGCTTTAATTTTGTTGCCTCTGGCTACTATTTTAAGTTTGGGAAAGTGTTTTTTAAGGAGTTCAATATTAGCATTTTGTGCTCCAAAAAATTCTTTTGGAGTGATTTCTTCAAGTTCTAGGATTAATTCGTTCAAAAGCGCTTCATTTTAATTATAGTAATTAGGTCTAATTTATTAGTTTTGTTTTCACAAATGCTAACTAAACAAACTTACGCAATTTTAAGCTGAGTTGGGTTAAAAAAATATCAACAATAATTTATGGCAATAATCACTTTAACGACTGACTTTGGTGAGAAAGATCACTTTGCTGGCGCAACTAAAGGCGCTATTTACAGTGAATTGCCTGACGTTAAAATTGTTGATATCTCACATTCTGTATCGCCATTTAATATTCCAGAAGCGGCATATATTATCCAAAATGGCTATAGTAGTTTTCCTAAAGGAACCATTCATATTATTGGAATAGATTCTGAATTAAGTAAAGAAAATAAACATATTGCAGTAAAGTTAGACGACCATTATTTTATTTGTGCTAATAATGGAATTATGAGCATGATTTGTGCTGAAATCGTTCCAGAAAAAATTGTAGAAATCAACATACACGATAGAATTGAAACTAATTTCCCTGTCTTAGATGTGTTTGTAAAAGTTGCAGCACACCTTGCACGTGGTGGCACTTTAGAGGTTATTGGAAAACCTATAACCAATATTAAGCCACTAAAAAACATTGTGCCTTATGTAAATGAAGAAAAAACCCAAATTATTGGTAGTATTATTTATGTGGATAACTTTGGAAATGTAGTAACCAATATTAGAAAAAAGTTTTTTGAAGACCTACAAAAAGGGCGTGCTTTCGAAATTTCTGCACGCAACCATAAGTTTAAAAAGATCTATACCAAATATAGTGATATTGTAAATTTTGATACTCCAGAAGGTAATAGAAATGACGAAGGTCGTGGTTTAGTGGTGTTTAACTCTTGTAATTGTTTAGAAATAGCCATTTATAAAGGGAATACCAACAATCTTGGAGGTGCTAACGAGTTAATGGGATTAAAACTTAGAGACACTGTTACTGTTAATTTTGTGTAATAGTGAATAGTGAATTACGATTGACGAATGACGAATGATGAATTACGAATGATGAATGATTAATAGTGAATAGTGAATAGTGAATAGTGAAAAATTAAAATAATACAGGATGTTTGTACGTATTGTAAAAATGAGTTTTGCTGAAGAGCACATTGATACCTTTTTAACTAATTTTGAAACTGTAAAACAGCGTATTCGTAATTTTGAAGGTTGCCAGTTTCTTGAATTGTATAGAGACAAACACAATACAAACCAATTTTTTACGTATAGCTATTGGAACAGTGAAACCGATTTAAATGCTTACAGACATTCCGAATTATTTAAAGGCGTTTGGGCAAACACAAAGCCATTGTTTAATGCAAAACCTGAAGCTTGGAGTGTGGATAAAGTTGCTTCGCTACAGTAAGCAAATTACACTAATTTGGTTATAAACTTTTAACATTAAATACTTAAATAAATACTTTTTAAATTTATATAAATGCTAGCCATCCTAAAAAAAGAAATCACCTTATTTTTTGCCTCACCAATTGGCTACTTAGTCATTGCTATATTTTTATTATTAAATGGTTTGTTTTTATGGCTTTTTAAAGGCGATTTTAATATACTAAATAATGGTTTTGCAGATTTATCGTCGTTCTTTTTATTAGCGCCTTGGATTTTAATTTTCCTTATTCCTGCTGTTACTATGCGTAGTTTTAGTGATGAGAAAAAGCAAGGTACTTTAGAGCTTTTACTTACTAAACCCATTAGCAAACTACAACTGGTCTTAGGTAAATATTTTGGTGCTTTTATATTAATAATTTTAGCGCTCATACCAACTTTGCTTTATGTTTATACTGTAAACCAATTAGGTAATCCACAAGGTAACTTAGACGTTGGCAGTACACTTGGATCCTACTTTGGATTGCTCTTTTTAGTAGCTGCTTATACTGCAATTGGTGTGTTTTCTTCTACATTGTCCGACAATCAAATAGTCGCTTTTATTAGTGCTGTTTTCCTTAGTTTTTTGTTTTATATTGGTTTTGAAGGTCTCGCAGATTTTACAGCTCCTCTTGTGGAGCAATTGGGCATGAATTCGCATTATAAAAGTATGAGTCGTGGTGTTTTAGATACACGAGATATTATCTACTTTTTAAGTATTACAGCGCTTTTTATTACACTTACAACGTTTAAAATAAATAATGAAACTAAGCAATGGAAGCTCATAATTGGTGTCGTTTTAGGTGTTTTGGTTCTTAATTTTATAGCCAATTCATTATACAAACGTTTTGACTTAACATCAGACCGTCGTTATACCATTAATGCTTCCGCAGAAAACATTATAAAAAGTGTAAAATCTCCTTTACTAGTTGATGTGTTTTTGGAAGGCGACGATTTTCCTGCAGAATTCCGTCGGTTAAAAAATGAAACCAAACAACTGCTCGAAGAATTTTCAGCAATAAATAGTAACATCAAATTCAATTTTGTAAATCCAATTGAAAATGAAAAACTAAGAACACAAAACATTAAAAATTTAAGTAATCGTGGTTTAACACCAATGCAAATGACTGTAAATGAAAGCGGAAAATCATCACAAGCAGTTATTTTCCCTTGGGCGTTGGCTAGTTATAACAACCAAACCGTAAAAATCCCATTAATTAGGAATAAAATTGGAGCCACGCAACAAGAGCTAGTTACCACTTCTGTACAACACTTAGAATATGCCTTTGCAGATGGGTTTAGCAAATTAGTGAATCCTAAACGTAGAAAAATTGCCATTTTAAAAGGTAACGACCAATTAGACGATAAGTATATAGTCGATTTTGTAAAAACACTAAAAGACTACTATTTTATTGTGCCTTTTACTTTAGATAGCGTTGCAAATAATCCCACAAAAACAGCAAAAGCCTTACAGGATTTCGATTTAATAATTTCGGCAAAACCAACAAAAGCCTTTACTGAAAACGAAAAATTTACTTTAGACCAATTTACAATGAATGGTGGAAAAAGCCTGTGGTTGCTAGATAAAGTTGCTATTGAAAAAGATAGTTTAATGAATAACGAAGGTAAAAATGTTGCAATTGCAAGAGATTTAAATTTAACCGATTTTTTCTTTAAATATGGTGTACGAATAAATCCTGTATTAGTTAACGACCTCTACTCTGCTCCAATTGCTTTAGCTACAGGAGATGGTAGCCAAGCACAATTTACACAATTACCTTGGTTTTATTCACCATTGGTAAATACAGAAAATACGCATCCAATAACTAATAATCTAAATTTAGTGAAATTTGATTTTGCTAACCAAATAGACACCCTTAAAAACGCTGTTAACAAAACAGTGCTACTGCAAAGTTCAATCCTCTCGCGAGTAGATGGTACACCACAAATTGTGGATTTAGAAATGACTCAAATTGAGCCAGACCCAAGAAACTACACCAAAGGCAATCAAAATTTAGCAGTTTTGTTAGAAGGTGAATTTACATCGGTTTATAACAATAGGATCAAACCCTTTAAACTAGAAAACACAAAAGATAAAAGTCGTTTAACTAAAATGATTGTAATTGCAGATGGAGATGTAATAAAAAACGAAATTGGCAGAAATGGACCACAAGAATTAGGATTTGACAAATGGAATGGACAAACCTATGGTAATAAAGAATTTTTGCTAAATGCAGTAAATTACCTCTTAGACGACGATGGACTTATAAACATTAGAAGCAAAGACATTGCAGTTGCCTTTTTAGATCCTGAAAAAGTAAACGCTCAAAAAACAAAGTGGCAACTTATAAATATTGCAATTCCTTTAGTTTTATTAGGTTTGTTTGGTGTTTTCTTTAATTATTTCAGAAAGAAAAAGTACGCCAAACCACTTTAATTATAGTTTTATTTGAAGGAAAACGTTGTTAATAAGTTTGTTTCTTAGATTAAGTAGGATAAGATATATTTGTAATAGAAATTAATTGAACCAAAAAGATGAAATTTATAGTATCAAGCACATATTTACTTAAACAGTTACAGGTATTAGGAGGCGTAATTAACAGCTCCAATACATTGCCAATTTTAGATAATTTTTTATTCGAAATTAGCAACTCTAAATTAACAGTATCTGCTAGTGATTTAGAAACTACTATGTCTGCAACATTAGATATTGAAAGTGATGAAGACGGAAGCGTAGCCATACCTGCACGTTTATTATTAGATACCTTAAAAACATTCCCAGAGCAGCCTTTAACGTTTATAGTTGAAGATAATAATACAGTAGAAATTAGCTCAAACCATGGTAAATATGCAGTCGCTTATGCAGATGGTAAGGAGTTTCCTAAAGCTGTAGAACTGGAAGACCCAAGCGCAACAACAATTTCTGGAGATATTTTAGCTACTGCAATTAGCAAAACTATTTTTGCTGCAGGAAACGATGATTTACGTCCAGTAATGAGTGGTGTGTTTTTTCAGTTTTCGCAAGATAATTTAACATTTGTTGCTACAGATGCGCACAAGCTTGTAAAATATACTCGCGAAGATGTAAGCGCTAGCCAAGTGGCTGAGTTTATTATGCCTAAAAAACCTTTAACCTTATTAAAAGGAATTTTAGCAGCAAGCGACGAGGATGTTACTATAGAATACAATGACTCTAACGCAAAATTCACTTTTGAGAATACAGTATTAATTTGTCGTTTAATAGATGGTAAATATCCTAATTACGAAGCTGTAATACCAAAGGAGAACCCAAATAAATTAACTATAGACAGAACACAGTTTTTAAATTCTGTGCGTCGTGTTAGTATATTCTCTAATAAAACGACACATCAAATTCGTTTAAAAATTGCTGGAGCAGAATTAAATATCTCTGCAGAAGATATTGATTACTCTAATAAAGCTGAAGAGCGTTTAACTTGTGATTATCAAGGCGACGATATGCAAATTGGGTTTAATTCTCGTTTTTTAACAGAGATGTTAAACAACTTAACCTCTAGCGAAGTACAATTAGAAATGAGTATGCCAAACAGAGCAGGAATTTTAACACCAATAGATGGTTTAGATGAAGGTGAACATGTGACAATGCTTGTTATGCCTGTAATGCTTAATGGTTAATACACTTTAATTTAAGACTCAAAAAAAATTCTATTATAAATCCTAAATTGTAATAAAAGAGCAACTCAATGAGTTGCTTTTTTATTTATATTCTGTAATTAACATAAACTTATTACTTCCTTTATATTGAGTTTGTAGAATTTTACTACTTTTGAAATATAAATAAGTGTTTTTAATGTGTCCCTTAATAATTATAAAGCCTTAAAATCACTTAAATAATTAATCCATAGGTCATGAAAAACGCAATTAAAATTTTATTTTTAGTTATTATTTTTTCGTCACAATTTGCTTGTAACAATGATGACGATTCCGCAAATACTGCAGAAACTTCAATTGTTGGAGAATGGTTACGTAGTGATTATAATGTAGATACCAATTTTGAATATAAACTTCATTTTTTAGGAGACAATACCAACGGAATGATTACTGAAGAACAAAGTACTGAAGATGGAATTATATCCAATGCCATTCCTTTTAATTGGAGTTTAAATACTTCTATTTTAACTATTACAAAAGATAACAATGAAGAGATAACAACAACTTACCAATTCTCTCAAGATGGCAATGTATTACTATTAACAAATTTTTCGGACTTAGAATTTATAAGACAATAAATTTAATTTACTCTTAAAACCAAAAAACGCAACTCATTGAGTTGCGTTTTTTTCTTTACCTCTAAAGTTTTTGTAATTAAACAAAAACCTTCCTTTTTACAGGAGATTCACTAACTAATAAAATTAAAAGATAAAGGGTATTTTGGTGTTTCACCATTATTAACTTTTATTGCATTAATAATTGGAAAAATTAATCCAACAACTGCTAATACCAGAAAACCTAATAAACCTAATCCGAATAATAGAATTAAAGGAACACACAGTATGCAATACACTAATAAACTAAGTTGAAAATTAACAATACTCTTGCCATGAGCATCCATTTGGTAAATTCTATCCTTTTGACTTATCCAAAGTACTAACGGAAGTAATAAACTCCCAAAACCTACAAATAGATATATTAACTGACTTAAATGGGTTAATACTAATAAATTTTTGTCTTGTTTCATAACATTTTGATTTTGATGATTGATACTTATAAGACGTCCAATCTTAAAAAATGTTACAGAAAAAAGTGGTAAAATTCTTTTTAATGAGGTAATTTATTCTTTAAAATTCCATAGACAAAAGTACCTAGTAATGCTCCAAAAATTAAAAGTAGAATACTCACAAAACCTGTACCTAATAACACAAACATTGGACCAGGACAAGCACCAGCTAATGCCCAACCCAAACCAAAAATAACACCTCCAATAAGATAACGAGGAAACCCTTTCTCCTTTGGTTTAATTGTAATTGCAGAGCCTTTAAATGTTTTAGCTTCGGTATATTTTAAATATTTAACAATTATAATTCCTAATACTATAGCAGATCCAATTATACCATACATGTGAAAGCTTTTAAATTGAAACATTTCGTAAATTCTAAACCATGAAGCAACTTCCGATTTAATAAAAAGAACACCTAAAAGGAATCCAATGGCTAAAAATGATATTATATTTTTCATTTGTAAATTATATTTTTTTGAAGATTAAATTCTTCTAGAAATTAACCTATATTTTAAAATTTAGATATAACTGAAACTTATTTCAGTTTAAAAAAGTATTGGAAATATTATGTGAATCATTACTAAACCTCCAATAAAGAAGCCAACAACAGCAATTAAAGATGGTATTTGTAGGTTACTTATCCCAGAAATTGCATGTCCGGAAGTACAACCACCAGCATAACGAGCTCCAAAACCTACCAAAAAACCACCAATTAATAGTACTAAAAATCCTTTAAGTGTTAGTAAACTTTCTACACTAAAAAGTTCTGTAGGTAAAAATGAGGAGTTTGTACTTGTAATGCCTAATTCTTGTAGTTTTACCACAACATCTTCATGCACTTGTGGAGCTTGAGGAGAAAGCCAGTTTAAAGCTACATAACCTCCTAAAATCACACCAATTACAACCCATAAATTCCATTGGTCTTTGCGCCAATCGAATTTAAAAAAATCGGCGAATTTACCTGCACCACCAATACTACATAAGGTTCGCAGATTGGATGACATGCCAAACTTTTTACCCATTTTTATAAGGGTAAACATAATTAACGCTATTAATGGTCCTGCAACGTACCAAGGCCAAGTCTCATAAATAAAATTCATTCTTAATAATTTTAAGATGTAAAGATACTTAGCTTATTGGCTTATTAGTGTAACCTAGGTTACAAATGTGTTATAATTCGGTATTATCGTCTTTTTTTTTGCCACTCATCATAAAATTAATAAGTATTCCAACTAACGTAATGCAAACTAGAGCAAAAATTGCTATCATTATTACGCCATTATTCCAATTATACAAGTACATATTTTGTAGTAACATAGTTTTCAGATTAGGTTATTGCGCAAAAATATGATTTTTAAATACTTAAAAAAATGACATTTATCAGTAAAAAACCAGTTCTTTTAACGCACTCTAATTACTTTTGTAAAACACTATGGATTCACTCACACAAATAGTATTAGGTGCAGCTGTTGGAGAAGCTGTTTTAGGTAAAAAAATTGGCAATAAAGCAATGCTTTATGGTGCAATTGCTGGCACAATACCAGATTTAGATATATTTGTTTCTTACATTACAGATACAGCTACTGCCTTGTCAATTCATCGTGGATTTACACACTCTATTGTGTTTGCTGTACTTTTTTCTCCTCTATTTGGTTGGCTAGTCACTAGATATGAATCCTATAAAAATATTAAAAGTTGGTCTTGGCTTTTTTTCTGGTCGTTTTTTACACATTCGCTTTTAGATGCGCATACCACTTGGGGAACTCAACTATTTTGGCCATTTGATTTACGATTAGCATTTAAAACCATTTTTGTTATAGATCCTTTATATACATTGCCTTTATTAGTGTGTTTAATAGTTACGATGCTGCAAAAAAGAACATCAAAAAAACGAAAATTTTATAATAAATTGGGACTTATAGTAAGCTCTTGTTATTTATTATTCACATTTATTTTAAAAGGGTTAGCTTATAATCAATTTCAAACTGCATTAAAAATCCAAAATATAGAGTATTTACAATTAGATACCAGACCTTCGCCTTTAAACACCATACTTTGGAGTGCTAATATAGAAACTGAAGACGCTTACTTATTAAGTAATTATTCGTTTTTTGATTCGCAAGCCATCACTTTTGAAACGTACCCAAAAAATCATAATTTATTAGGTAGTTTAGCTGAAGAGGCTACAGTAAAACGCATGATTAAAATTTCTGAAGGTTGGTATATTATTTCCAAAAAAGAAGACAAGCTATATTTTAACGATTTACGTTTTGGGTTATTAAGTTTAGCACCAAAATCTGAACATTTTGTGTTTAAATACGACATAAAAGTTGATGACACAGGAACAGTGGTATTTACAGAAGCTCCTAAAAACAAAAGAGATGCAAAGCAATTACTTTCAGAATTGTGGATACGTATTAAAGGAAATTAAATTTAATTTTTAGACACCTTAAAAAACAACTCTTTTCCTATTCTTGAAGGGTGAGAATTAGTAGCTTGTTCCATAATATTAATTTTAAAAAACGGTTGAAATAGCTTTAAATATTCCTGTTTGTTGCCTCCAAATGGTGGTTTATCTGTGTTTAATGGAACATTAAAAAGTAAGCCAATAACCTTCCCCTTTTTTCTTAATATTTTAGAAGCCTGCTTTACATAATCTGATCTTAAATCAGGATTAATCGCACAAAAAAAGGTTTGCTCAATAATTAAATCGAAACTCATTTCTAGATTAAAAAAGTCTTTTTGGATAAGTTGTGCTGAAGGAAATGTAGGCACTCTACTTTTTATGTTTTGAAGCGCTGTTTTAGATAAATCTACTACAAATACATTTTTAAAACCGTTTAAATGAAGGTATTCTGCCTCGTAACTATTGCCACCTCCAGGAATTAATATTTTTAAATTTTTATTTGATAGCTGATCGAAATAGGATTTTAAAGGAGGAGAAACTACTCCTAAATCCCATCCAATATCTTTAGACTGATACCTATTGTCCCAAAATGTTTCGTTTAAGTCTATCATTTTAATGTGAGTTAATAATTGTAATTAATTCGTCTTGTTGTAACACACCAGATTGTCTCCAAACTTGTTTGCCGTTTTTAAATAATAGCATTGTTGGTACACCTTTAACTTTATATTTTAATGCTAAAGCTTGGTTTTTATCAACATCAATCTTATAAATTGCAATATTGTCTCCTAAAGCATCTTTTACAGCATCTAAAATTGGTGCTAAGGTTTTACATGGTCCACACCAAGTTGCAAAAAAGTCTATTAAAACTGGTTTTTCTTGTTGTATTAACTCTAAAAATTTACTCATTTAAAATATTTTTTATTAGTCCTTAAAAGTGATATTCCAAAGGCCTCTAACTTCGTTTATAGAATAACCTGTGGCTTTATCATTTGGATATAAGTCCTTTAATTTATTAAGTGTTAGTGTATTAATTTGCGTATTGGGTTTGCCATGACATTGCAAACACATAGCATTTGTTGTAATAGGATAATATACCTGTACTTTATGGTTTAATTGGTTTACAATTGGCTTAATTTCTTCATTATTTTTTGTAGCGTTTTTAAACATGTTAATATATCCTAACTCTTTGGCATTTGCTTGGTTTTTAGGATTTCTGGGTTTGTCCGAAACTCGTTTTATGGTTGCATTATACCTTACAGCCATGCTGTCTGTTAATGGATATGCTCTTTGGCTACAAAATGACAAAGCACCTAAAGTTCCTTTTTTATTAATGGCTTCCATTAGATTTTTACCCAAAACTGCTTGAGTTGCAAAGGCATATTCCAATCCTTGTTCTGTAATTGCCAAACTAACTAAAACACTTTCTTTTTTACTCTTTTCTGTTGTTATCGGGTTTGCTTTTTTTGAGTTATTACAATTAAAAAAAAGCAATAAAATAAAAACTAATTTAAAAAAATGTTTCATATTTATTTTACAAATTTACCTGTTGCACAACTTACAAAAGATTTAGCTTTAGAAGTAAAATTATTTTCATCTTCTATAGAAGGATATCCTAATTTTTTAAGCTTGTCTTTAACATAAAACAGATCTTCTTCATTAATATAATTAAAGGATACTATATCATTCTGTACATCTATATTCAGGTTTGAAATGTTTTTTATTTCAGATAGTTTTGAAGTTATTGTGTTTGCACAACCACCACATTTTAAATTTTGTACTTTAATTGTTGTTTTCATAATATATTAATTTATTATAAAATTAACTAATAAAATTATACTTCTAAGTGACTATTGTTACATAGAAAAAGCGCATATTATAAAACTATAATATGCGCTTTTACATAGTATTTATATTATTATTTTAGAGTTGTCGGACAAACAAAGTCTGTTCTTGGTATAGCTGTTTTTTTAATAGCAGCATATCCACCTGCAACATCTATTAAATTGTGGATGCCTCTACTTTTTAAAATCGAAGCTGCAATAACAGATCTATAACCACCAGCACAATGCACATAAAAAGGTTTATCATCTGGAAACTCACTTAAATGGCTATTAATAGCATCTAATGGAGTGTGTTTTGCGCCATCAACATGCTCTGCAGTAAATTCGCCATCTTTTCTAACATCAAAAATTACGTCTTTATTAGCTTCATATTGTTTCTCAAATTCTTCTGCAGAAATTGATGTTAAAGTATCATAGTCCATATTGGCTTGCTTCCAAGCATCAAAACTACCCTCTAAATATCCAATAACATTATCAAAACCTACACGAGATAAACGAGTTATTACCTCTTCTTCTCTACCCTTAGGAGTTACTAATAAAATTGGCATACTAACATCTGCAATTAGAGCACCAACCCAAGGTGCAAATGCGCCATCAATACCTATAAAAATTGATCGTGGAATATGACCTTTAATGTAATCTGCTTGATGACGTACATCTAAAACAATAGCTTCGGTTTCATTTGCTGCAGCTTCAAAAGTTTTAGGAGATAATGGGTTTTGAGATTTGGTCATTACCTTATCAAAGCTTTCATAACCTTCGATATTCATCAATACATTTTGAGGAAAGTAAGCAGGAGGTGCAGATAAACCGTCTAATAATTCGTCAATAAATTCGTCTTTAGTCATGTCTTCACGTAAAGCATAATTAACTTTTTTCTGATTTCCTAAAGTATCTGTAGTCTCTTTACTCATGTTTTTACCACATGCAGATCCTGCTCCATGATTAGGATACACAATCAAATCATCACTAAGAGGCATGATTTTATTTCTAAGCGAATCGTATAAATAACCAGCTAATTTTTCTTGTGTTAAGTCCGATGCTATTTTTTGTGCTAAATCTGGTCGTCCAACATCTCCAATAAATAAGGTATCTCCAGTGACAATTCCGTGTTCCTTATTGTTTTCGTCTATTAGTAAATAAGTTGTACTTTCCATAGTATGACCTGGAGTATGTATAACTTTTATTTTGTAGTCTCCAATTTCAAAAATCTGACCATCTTTAGCAATTAGTGCCTCGTAGGATGGTTTGGCAGTTGGTCCAAACACAATTTGCGCTCCTGTTTTTGCTTGTAAATCTAAATGACCTGACACAAAATCGGCATGAAAATGCGTTTCGAAAATGTATTTTACTTTAGCATTATCTTTTTTTGCTCTATCAATATAAGGTTGTACTTCTCTTAATGGATCTATTATAGCAGCTTCGCCTTTACTTTCTATGTAATATGCAGCATGTGCTAAACAGCCTGTATAAATTTGTTCTATTTTCATTTTAAATTCTATTTTATATTTTGGTAAAATGTGTTCGCCTTTTGGCTCGGTTCATTTTAAATTCTATTTTATATTTTGGTAAAATGTGTTCGCCTTTTGGCTTAGTGCTCTTTAATTTTACTATTCAAAAATAGCTTTTATTATTGAGTTATGATGTAACATAAGTTACAGTATTACTAGGTTAACTCTTTTATAATAATATAAATTGCCATGATTAAAACAAACCAACCAAATCCTTTTTTTAGTTTTTTTCCTTCAATAAAATTAGATAAATAAATTCCTAAAAATATCCCAATAACAGAGATTGATGTAAAACTTAGCAAAAATATCCAATCTATTTCTAAATTTTCAACATCACCAATAAAACCTATTAATGATTTAATTGCTATTATTAATAAGGAAGTGGCTACTGCTTTTTTCATTGGTAATTTAGCTAATAAAACCAATGCTGGAATAATTAAAAAACCTCCTCCTGCTCCAACTATACCTGTTAAAACACCAACTACAAAGCCTTCAATAATAATTAATGGATAATTATATACAATTGTGGTTTCCTCACTAGAATCTTTGCGATTATTTCTAATCATAGAAATGGATGCTATTAACATTACTAGAGCAAAAAACAGCATAATCGCTATATTTTTAGAGATTATAAAACTTCCAACAGTAAATAACTCTTCAGGTAGTGCTGGCACTAAAAATTTACGTGTTAAATACACAGCAATAAATGCAGGAATTGCAAATACAATGGCTGTTTTAAAATCGACTAAACCTTTTTGAATGTTTCTAATTGCACCTACCAAAGCAGAGATTCCTACAACAAATAAAGAGTAGGCGGTTGCTGTTACAGGATTTATAAACATTAAATACACTAAAATGGGAACTGTGAGAATAGAACCTCCTCCACCAATAAGTCCTAAAACGACACCTATAAGTAAGGCTCCAATATAACCAAATACCTGTTGTAAATCCATTACTGCATATTATTAATTACCAAAACTAACTTAAGTTTTAAGTAGTTTGAGTAACCAAAGTTACATAACTATAAATCAATAACTTTAATACTATTTCGCTGAAGCTTAATCTTACCATCTATCTCTAAAGTTTTTAAAAGTCTAGATATAACCACTCTAGAGGTATGTAAATCGCTAGCAATTTGTTGGTGTGTGACTTGTATAACATCGTTATGGTTTACCATCGCTTTGTCTTTTAGATACTTAAATAGCCGTTTATCCATTTTTAAAAAGGCAATGGTATCTATAGCTTCTAGTAATTCGGACATGCGATTGTGGTAGCTTTGTAACACAAATTGTTGCCAGGTTTTATATTTGGCTAGCCACTCTTCCATTTTAGTAACAGGAATCATAATTAGTTTAGTATCTGTTTCTGCTACAGCTCTAATTTCACTTTTAGAGTTTCCTAAACAACACGATAGCGTCATGGCACAAGTATCGCCTTGTTCTATAAAATATAAAATTAACTCATCGCCATCTTTGTCTTCTCTTAAAATTTTAATGGCTCCACTTACTAAAAGTGGCATTGATTTTATATAGTCGTCTATTTCAATTAAAGTCGTGCCTTTCTCAATATCTTTATAACTACCAACATTATTAATTTCCTGAAGTAATTCTTCTTCAAATAAATAACCATAGTGTTGGTTTAGTGCGTCTTTCATGTATATATGTTTTAATAAAAAAAATTATTAGGCAATCAAAATAAACACAATACAGAAATAAAAACTACACTTAATCGTGTTTTTTTGCGCTTTGTCTAATTTAACATTCACAGCTTTTCAAATTATTGAATAGGTTTTAATATTTATAATTTTGTCTCATGAAATCTAATTATTCCATTAACTGTACCCTCTTAATCGATGACGACAAAGTTATCAACTTTTACAATGAAAAAATTGTAAATAGGCATGAAGATTTTGGTCAGGTAGTTTCTGTAAATAGTGGCAAAAACGCTTTGGACTATTTAAAGGATGCTATGAATGGTCTAATTGTAAAGCCAGATTTAATTTTTTTAGATATAAATATGCCTGCCATGAATGGTTGGGAATTTATTGAAGAATTTAAAAAACTAGATCCCGATTTTACAAACTCAATTAAGGTTATATTTTTAACCACTTCTAATAATCCTGATGATTTTAGAAGATCTAAAACAATTGAGACGATTGCTGACTTTATTAATAAACCTCTGTCTTCTAATATTTTGGATAAAGTTAAACACAATCACTACACGCTAAAACATAGCAGTAGATAAGAAAATAAACAAAAATGGATTACAAGCTGAACAGTATCCTTTTGATAGATGACAGCAAAGCAACAAATTTTTTAAATAAAACCATTGCAAAGAAATTCCAGCCAGATTTAAATATTCTAGTTGCAGAAAATGGTGAAGACGCTTTACAACTATTAAATCAAGACCATATTCATCCAGAAATAATTTTTCTGGATATTAATATGCCTGTTCTTAATGGTTGGGAGTTTTTAGAAAAATTTAAAAAAACTAAAACATACTCTCCTTTAATTGTAATTATGCTTGGAGAACAATTAGAACCTAAACATTATACTTTTTTAAAAGAAAACTATAAAGTTTCAATGTTTGCTAAAAAAATTATTAAAAAAGAAGATTTCGAAAATTTTAAGGCATTTTATTTTAATACCAATAAACAATTAAACTAAAATTTTCCCCAAAAAATATAGCATGTTAAATAGTAAAATAAAGCGCACTCAAAAAAAACAATTATTATCCATAATTTTTTTAGTGTTTAGTAGTCTAGTTTTTTCGCAATCACGCGCTAAAATTATTGGAACAGTAACAGATCAATTTGGTAGTTTACCTGGTGCAAAAGTTAGTATAGAAGGCTCCAATATTAATACTACTACAGATGTAAATGGAAATTACAAATTAGAGTTAGAAGAAGGCGATTACGTTATTAGCGTTGGTTTTGTAATGTATAAAACGGCAGCAAAAGCAATTACTGTAAAAGTTGGTGAAGAAAAGAACTTAGATTTTATTTTAGAAACTGGTTTTTCTATAAACCAACCTATTTCTTTAGGATCTAGAGTACAACCTAGTTCTTTATTAAAAACTACTGCTCCAGTAGATATTATTTCTCCACAAGATATAACCAATGCTACACATATAGAATTAAGTCATATTTTACACTATTTAGTCCCTTCATTTCATTCTACAAACCAAACTATTGCAGATGGAACAGACCATATAGATCCTGCAACATTAAGAGGTTTAGGTCCAGACCAAATATTAGTTTTAATAAACGGAAAACGAAGACATAACAGTTCTCTATTAAATGTAAATGGAACTGTTGGTAGAGGCACTGTTGGTACAGATTTTAATGCCATACCAGTAGCCTCAATAGAACGTATTGAAATTTTAAGAGATGGCGCAACTTCTCAATATGGATCAGATGCTATTGCAGGAGTAATAAATATTATTTTAAAACAACAAACACAGTCTATAGATTTAAAAGCAAGAGCTTCTAAAAACACAGAAGGAGATGGTTTAACACGTTATTTTGCAGCAAATTTTGGGTTTAAAATTGGAACAAAAGGGTTTATAAATATTACAGGAGAGTATAGAGATAGGGATGCCACAAATAGAGCTGGTGATTATACTGGCTCTGTATATTCTAATGATCCAGAAGAAGATGCAATATTAATTGCTGAAAATGATTTTTTTAACCAAACTGGTTATACTAATAAACGTGTAATGGAAATTGGAAATGCAGCAACTCAAAATCTTGCGCTATCATTTAATGGCGAATTTAATATTTCGGATAATGCAACCCTATACTTATTTGGTGGGAAAAACTACAGAGAAGGGAAAGCTAAAGGATTTTATCGATTTCCAAAACAAATAGATCGTGTTGTACCAGAGTTATACCCAAATGGCTTTTCTCCAGAAATACTTACAGATATACAAGACGAAGCTATTGTATTTGGATTTAAAGGCAAAAAAAACGAATGGGATTTAGATTTTAGTCACTCTATTGGAATAAACACTTTAGATTATACTGTAAACAACTCCAACAACGCCTCTTTAGGTATTGCCTCTCCACGTACATTTTATTCAGGAGGATTTGGGTATAGACAAAACACATCTAACATAGATATTTCTAGAGCTTACAATTGGTTACATGGAGTTAATATTGCATTTGGAGCCGAATTACGTGTAGAAAATTATAAAATTATTGCTGGTGAAGAAGCCTCTTATATAAATGGCGATAATACATATGTAGATAGTAGTGGAGAAACACAAGAAAGCATACCAGGAGCACAAGTATTTCCTGGAATAGAACCAGAAAATGAATTAAGTAGATTTAGAACTAATAGTTCTGGATATTTAGATTTAGAAATTAATACTTCTGAAAAAATGTTGATAAAAGCGGCTGCTCGTTACGAAGCTTACAACGATTTTGGAGGACAATTTATCTGGAAACTTTCTGGTAGATATAGATTAAAAGAACAATTAAGTTTTAGAGCAGGATTATCCACAGGATTTAGAGCACCTTCTCTACACCAAGTTTATTTTCAGAATATAAGTACACAATTTATTAATGGGGAAATTGTACAAGTTGGTACATTTAATAACGAAAGTGCTGTTACAAATGAAGCCTTTAAAATTGGAGATTTAAAACCAGAACTGTCTAAACACTTAAGCGCAGGTTTTACAGGAAAGTTTAATGATGAATTAAGTTTTAGTTTTGATTATTACAATATTAACATTGAAGACAGAATTGTACTGTCTGGTAGGTTCGATGAAGGTTACGAAACTACTTTAGAGCCTTTTAACGTTGGTGCTGCTCAATTTTTTACTAATGCTATAGACTCTAAAACTACTGGATTTGATGCAGCAATACATTATAAAAAAGCTATTGCAAATGGAGCATTTAATGCCACATTAGGTGCTAACTTTACGAAAACAAAAGTAGAAGGCAAAATTAAAGTACCAGAGGCTTTAGTGGGACAAGAAGAAGTGCTTTTTAATCGCGAAGATATTGCAAGAGTAGAATCTGCACAACCAAAGAGTAAAATTAACGCCATACTCTCGTACGAGTTTAACAAATACCGAATTCAATTAGGTAATACCTATTTTGGTGAAGTAGAATTTATACACCCAAACGACGACAATCCAAATAATTGGGTTGTAAATAACTTTAATGGCATTGTTGAAACTAGAGATCAAACTTTTGCCTCTAAATTATTAACAGATTTAGCACTATCATACAAGTTAGGGAAGCTTACCGATTTAACTATTGGAGGAAATAATATTTTTAATGTCTATCCAGACAGACATAAACACTCTGCAAATACAGATAACGGAAACTTTATGTATAGCAGAAGAGTGCAACAATTTGGTGTTAATGGTTCTAATTACTACATTAGGCTATTATTAAAATTATGATAATAATAAAAAATAACTCCTACTTTTCTATTTTAAAAAGAAAAGCCTCTTACCTACTTCTTATATTATTTTTGTTAGTTTCAGCTATCGCTCAAGCTCAAAACACAGATAATGAGCAAGTAAAACGTCTGCAACGTGCTATTTACATATTTAATTTTGCTCAACAAGTGAGTTGGGACAATTTAGAAAATGTAGAACATTTTAAAATTGGAGTCCTCGGTAACGACAGAACAATTATAGATTTAAACGCGTTAGCTGCTAAAAGAAAAATATATAATAAACCTGTAGAAACAGTTTCTTTTAGCAGTGTAAAAGATATTAAAGACGTCCATGTTTTATATGTTAATAATCGTTTTAATTTCGACATAAATTATCTACTTAGTAAAATTGAAAACAAAAACATACTATTAATTACAGAAGATTATAAGTACAATGCTTCCATGATTAATATTGTAAATGTTAATGATTCTTTTGAATACGAAATAAACAAGAATTTAATAAAAAATGAAGGTTTACAGATTGCTCCAAGCCTAGAAACTAATGCAGTATCTTCTGCCGAAAAATGGAAACTATTATATAATGAAACCTCTAAAAACCTTAAAGAAGTTAAAACTAGTCAAACCAAACAACAAAAGCAATTAGAGCGTAAAGCAATAGAAATTAAAGCAAAAGAAACAATTATAAAAAACCAAAACACCACTTTAGATACCATAAAAAATCAAATAAACAATAAAGACAATTGGATTAAACAATTGCAAAAAAACAATGCGTTTAAAGACAAAAAAATTGAAGAAAAAATAGCTATCGAAAAACACTTAGAGCAACTTATAGAGTTGCAATTAGACTCCATTAAGTCGCAAAATCTTACTATAGCTAATAGCAAAAAAAACATCGATGCTCAAAACGAATTTTTGTCAAAACTGAATAATGAAATTGAAGCTAAACAGGATGTTTTAAGGGAAAACCAATCGCAGATCAATAAATTAAAATTCTTCAATTACTTACTTGGTGCCTTAGTAATTTTAACTGCAATCGCTGGTTTTTTAATCTATAGCAGTTATAGACAAAAGAAAAAATTAAATAATTTATTAAGAGAAAAGAACAAAGTAATTTATAGTCAAACCCAAAAGCTAACCTCTCAAAATAAAGAGTTGGAACAGTTTGCATATATAACAAGTCATGATTTAAAAGAACCCTTAAATACCATTTCTGGACTTATTGGTATGCTTCTAGAAGATTATGAAGACACCTTAGACGAGGATGGTAAAATGAGTTTAAATTTTATTAATGAGTCTAGTTTACGGATGAAGGAACTTATAGATTCTCTACTAGAGTATTCTAGATTAGGAAAATCTAAAGCCTATACAAAAGTTGACACATCAAATACTTTAAAACATGTAAAAACAGATTTAGCAGGCTTAATTAATGAGGCGCAAGCAAATATCCTAGTTGATGATTTACCTACTGTTACTGGTTCTGAACTGGAGTTGCGTTTATTATTTCAGAATTTAATAAGTAATAGCATTAAATTTGTAGCGCCAGGAACTACTCCAAAAATTGAAATCTCAAGTTCTAAAACTATTATAAACGAAATACCTTTTTGGCAATTTCAGGTTAAAGATAATGGTATTGGAATACCAGAATCACACCAAGATCGTATATTTGCCATTTTTCAGCGCCTACATTCCAGAGACGATTATGAAGGCACAGGAATAGGGTTAGCACATTGTAAAAAAATTGTAGAATCGCATGGAGGAACAATCTGGTTAAAGTCTAAAGTAAGCTTAGGTACAACGTTTTTCTTCACAATACCAATAGATGCATAATGGATTTAAAAGCAGTTTTATTTGATATGGATGGTGTAATTGTGGACACCGAACCACTACATCACAAGGCGTATTACATGATGTTTAATGATTTTAATATTGAAGTTTCAAACTCATTATACCAATCATTTACTGGACAATCCACAAAAAATATTTGCAAAAAACTAGTTTCGCATTTTAACTTAAACGACGAAGCTTTAGATTTAGAATTATGCAAAAGAAATCATTTTAATTCTCTTTTTGATAACGATCCAAGCCTAAAACTTATTGATGGTGTTTTAGACCTTATAAAAGACTATTATAATAATGGACTCACATTAGTTTTAGCTTCTTCTGCATCTATGGGAACTATAAACAAAGTGTTTACTCGCTTTAATTTAGATCAATTTTTTGTTAAAAAATTAAGTGGAGCAGATTTAAAAGCCTCTAAACCGCATCCAGAAATTTTTGAAAAAGCCGCTTTTTATTCAGGTTATAAAAAAACAGAATGTGTAGTTATTGAAGATTCTACTAATGGCATAAAAGCAGCTCATGATGCAGGAATTTACTGCATTGGCTATGATAGTATTAATTCTAAAAACCAAGATTACAGCTTAGCTAATTTAACAGTGTCTAGCTTTAAAACTATTGGTTTTAAAAAACTTAAAGAACACCTCTCAAATGTTAATTAACATATTTTCAACAGTTTAGCAACGTCTGCTATTTGAAACCAGCACGTATATAGAGTATAATTTAAAAAACAAACACAATGAAAACTCTATTAATTTTATTTAGCCTTGCTGGTATAATACTAGTATCAAACAATCAAGATAGTAAAACTCTACATGCTACTTTTAGTGGTGTTGAAGATGGCGTTTATTATTTTCAGGATGAAAACGACAGTAAGCATTTATTTCAGGAAGTGCATGAAGATGCTTTAAAGAAATATGATTTAAGTAGTGAAACCTTCAAAGGAAAAACATTTAAAATCACCTATACTGTAAAAACCGACCTTGGTGAAATAAATGAAGAAGATGAGCTTGGCGATGATATCGAAATTCATCATATTCTAGATTTGGAACTTTTAGAATAAAGAAAAAGAGGAGCTAAATTTTTAGCTCCTCTTTTTTATTAATTACTGTAAAGCAAATTTAATTTTTAATAAGCTTTATGCTTTTACTTCCGTTTGCAGAGTTAACTTTTGCAAAGTATAACCCAGAATTTAAAGAAGTTGCATCTATCGATACGTTATCTGTATTTGGAGATAAAGTAATTACTTGTTTTCCTAATACATCATAAACTTGCACAGTTTTAATTGTATTATTTCCTTTAATTGTCCAGTTATTATTAGTTGGATTTGGGTATGCTACAAATTCATTTTGAGAAAACTCATCAGTACTTAAAGCATTTCCTTTATAGAAATAAAAATTATCGATATATACTAAAGAAGGTGCAGAAGGATCAATTAATATTTGAGTAATTTTATCTAAAGTTACCGCTTGCGAACTTCTAGATGCAAAACCTGACATATCTATCTCAACACTTTGCCAAGACCCTGTAACTGTAGCACCTAAAGATTCTATATCTTCTTCAACAGGATTTAAAGTAGTATTTACTAATTTAATAGAAATTTCGTTAGTATCTGGAGTCCAATAATCGATATGCATGGTTTCCATTTGTGATAAATCTACACCATTTGCATAATTTGTAACCATACCTAAAAATTCACATCCTGTTAATTCCCAAGTGTCGTCTCCTGCAATTGGCACCACTGCAAATTGTCCTAATTGAGACCAAGTTGTTGGTAATTCAGATAAAGCAACATTAGTATAAGCTCCACTAAAAATAGACACTACATCACTTGCATTTCTGGCAGGTGGTGTTGGCGCAGCAACTGTAGGTGCTGTTGGTGGCGCAGCATAAAAATAAATATTATCTACAAAAGCAGTTCCTCCTCCTTTTACTAAAATAAGTTGCGCTAAGTTATCTGTATTAATACCTGTAAAGTTAGTTAAAGGAATATCGTATGCATTCCACTGTCCAGCTGTAGGAGCAGTAAACGTTAATTCGAATTCTGTATCGTCTCCTCCTTGAAAAGCTTCATCTGCTCCAAAATCGACTAATTTTACTTTAAAATCATTAGTATCTGGACTCCAAACATCTATATGTAAAGTAGTCATTGCAGTCGCATCTATTAAATTAGCTCCTGTAAATTCTATACCTGTAAAATCTAAGTTTACATACTTTTTAACATCGTTACCTGCAATAACTTCATCTGTTAACGTTGATCCACCAAATTGATTAAATCCATTTACAGTAACATCTGTATAGGCATTACTATAAATTGATATTACATCTGCAGCCAAAGCTGTAGGAGCTTCAGGAGCATCTGTTGGTTCTGTTGCAGCTGCAATTGCATTTGCGGTAAACGTAATATTATCTATATAATTAGTGTTTACTTGACTACGCTCTTGCCAATCCGGAAAAATAACAATTCTATTTACATTTACATTTTCTGGGTTTGTAATAAAAGGGGTTAAGTCGTAGATTAACATTTCCCAAGTATTTACTGCAGTATTAGATTGTGCTAATTGAAAAAGCGTACCGTTTGTTGCATTAACAAATTGTACTCGTGTTTCACTAATTTCAGACTTGTAAACCATTATCGTAAGTGTAGTTGTACTTGCATCTAACTCCCAAGTTCCAAAAACACCTGGTTGTTGACTTTGTAATCCTGCATAAATTTGCGAAGCACCTCCATTACTAACGTGTACATTAGTGTCCATTTGCAATACTGTTGCACTTGTATTAATTCCTGAAGTGTTTGGATTAGCAACTATGGCATCTGCATTATCTCCATCTGCATTTTCAAAAGTACTCCATTCGTTTGGGTCACTGCCATCTGTTCCTGGCTCAAAAGTGATGTTGTAAGTTGTTTGTTGTGCAAAACCAAAGGTTATTGCTAACAGAACAAATAAAAGTGTAATTTTTTTCATAATAATTTAGTTATAGTTATTTAATTCGCAGAAATACCTGCATTTAATTGTGTTATTCTCAAATTTATGACCAATTTATTAACATCTTCCAAAAAGCACCACTACAATAAATATACAATAGAAAAAAAAATAATTTTTTTTAAAGAGCTTCTGAAAACACTATAATTATTAGTAATTCACAGCGATAAGTAAAAATGCATAAAGAAGATTTTTAATATTTATATTTAAGAATATTTACAAATGTTGTAGTAATGTTGTGGTAGTGTTGTGTTTTATAAATAGTTGATTAATAGCTTTTTAATATTTAAGCACTTCATTTTTATCCCAAATTCCCCAAAATGCACCTACATCTCCTTCGGTTCCTACTTTCCAAGATTCGTCAAAGGAAGAGAAATAAAACATCTCAATCCCTTCTTCTTTAGACCATTTTTGAGCATTAATAAAGTATTTTAAAGCATTTTTTTCCGATGGAAATGCACCTTCTAAATTTGTACCTTTATTTGGCCAACCTGTTTCAGATATAATTACTCTCTTTCCATTCGCTGCTTTTATTGCTTGCTGGTACATATCTTTCATGTATAATAATGAATAGTCTTGGTCGCAACCTTCCCAAAATGGATAACAATTTGCTAAAATAATATCACAAGCTTCTGTTATTGCTGGTCGATCTGAGAATTCATAGTAGGCGTCAACATAGCCTACTGGTATAGTTTTGGTGTTGTGTTTTACTTTGTTTATAAATTGTATCAATTCTTCTTCTGTTAAATCGCCTCTGTACATTACCTCATTACCTACTGCTGCAATATCTACAAAGTTGTTATTAGCCAAGTTTATTAAGCTTATTATCTCTTTTTGGTTTACCTCATCATCGTCTCCCAACCAAGCGCCAACCATAGTTTTCATACCATATTCTTTTGCGATTTTTGGAATAAGTTCATTTCCTTCGGTTGTGGAAAATGACCGAACCCAATTTGTGTATGGCTTTATAATTTCTATGCGTTTTCGTATTTGCGCCTCAGATAAGATTACACCTGGCTGTTGACCTTCTAAATAAGGACTAAAACATAAACCATGAATACCGTTATGCAATCGCTCTTTAAAAGTTTCTTTTAAACTCTCTATAGTTGAATCGTCATAGTCAACACTAGCTAATGCTAAAAATTTTTCTTTTCTTAACGACATAGTTTTATAGTTTTGATTTCTTTTGATCTAATTCTGCGCGTATTTCTTTAGCACGTTCTTCAGTAATATCATAATCACTCATAACGTATATGGCTATTAAAGTTCCCAGAATTGGCAATCCAGAGAAAAATAATCTTAATCCAGTTAGTGCTTCTTCTGTTTGAGTAGCTGCACCAGATTCGAAACCAATGATTGAGAAAATAAGTCCTGTTAATCCACCTGCAATTCCAAAACCAAATTTTACCATCCACCAATAAATAGCTCCAAACACACCTTCTCGTCGTTTACCAGTATGTAATTCGTCTAAATCTATTACATCTGCTGTCATGCTCATCATTAAGGTAAATAAACCTCCTATACCAAAGGAAAAAAATGGAAGCGCAAATAAAAACATATAAGGTTTGCCTGGTATAAATAAAAACCAAAGCATAATATAACCTACAATTGAAATTGATTGTGACACTACAAATGCCTTCTTTTTTCCTAATATTTTCGACATTTTAGTCACTGCTGGTATTACTAAAAACGAAGTCACTAATGCGCCTACACTGCCAAAAAGAGTTGGCCACCACCAAGCGCCATCTGGACCTGTTACACCATCAAACAAATAATATACTATAATGAAATAAGTGAATGCTGCTACAGTATTAAATGCATTAAAAACCAAAAACGTTGCAACACACAACTTTCTAAATGCTTTCATTTTAAACGCTTCTCTAAAATTAACGACAAAAATAATACGCAACTTTATTAATATACTTGAGAAGGTTATACTCTCATAATCTTCATTTAAGGTGGATTTTCCTTTAATAAATATAGCTGGTATCATTGCTAAAATCATACAAACTATAGCTACCCAAATGGCTAATTCTCGTACTGCAACTTCACTGGAAGAAAACCAATCTTTATCATCCATTAATACCCAAAACCATGGTGCAATAACCCAAGCCCATTGGCCAATAAATTGAGCGACTCCCATTATATTTGTACGTTCGTGGAAATCTTCGCTCATTTCGTAGCCCATTGCTACGTAAGGCACACTAAAAATAGTTAAGCCTAAATAAAAGACTAAAGACCAAAAAAGGAAATAATAAAAATTATAATCGAGACTATTATCTTTAAATAATTGCCACATAATAATAAAAGATATTCCCATTATTATAGCACCTAAAAACACATATTGCCTGCGTCTTCCTCATTTAGATTTTGTGTTATCTGAAATAAAACCCATTATTGGATCTGTAATAGCATCAAAAAGTCTTGGTATTAAAGAAACAACGCCCCACATCCAACCAGGAAACCCTAAACTTTGTACAAGAACTACAATAAAAATACTTATGATTGCAGGAAACATTTGATTGGCAAGCATTCCAAATCCAAAGGCTATTTTTTGTCCCATTGGAACTGGATTTGCTATTGTATGTTTTGCGTTTGCCATAAGTTTAGTTTTCTAAAACAACGGTTTGTATTGCTTGCGGATTAATAGCGATATTTTTAGTTTTCTCACCTAAAACAAGTGATATATTTTTAGCCTCTAAACCTTCATTAAAAACCACAACAGCAATAGAGCCATCTGGATTTTTAGCTGCTGTAACCATTAATGATTTGTCAGAGTTTTTTACCTCAAACACTTTAGCTTTTGGTCTTATAAACCTACTAAAATGAGCTAAAGTGTAATAAATAGGTGTGAAATAAACTTCGTCATTATCTGGATCTACAATAACTGGAGCCACACACCAGTTTTTAAACCAGTTTGGTCCTCCTTGCTTATCTAAAACCATATTCCAATCTACCCAACCATCTACTCTATTATTGAGACAGCCTATAATATCTCTTGCGTAACGGTTTACTGGTGCATATTTTGGGTGCAAGTATTTTTTTTCTGGTTCTCTCCAATCAAATCCCCAATCTGTTGCTTCTTTTTTCCAATACCACGCATCGTCTTGCCATTTTGGTATTTCTGAATCTACACACCCTTCGGTTTCTATTAAATATTTGTTTGGTGCTTTTTTATGAGCATATTGTAATGCTTCTGAAAAATAATCATAAGTACTTTCGTACCAGTGGATTGCTGTTCCTGCAAAATATTTAGATGATGCTTCATCTTTAAACATAACATCTACCCATTCTTTTAAGCCTGCTCTATTTTGGTCGTATCCTAATATGTTAACTTTGCCTTTTCCATCTGCTTCCAATTTTGGTCCTAGATGATTTTTAACAAAATCGGTTTCTTCCTCTGGCGAAAAATGCATGCTTTCCCAATTGTTTCCATTTCCATGAGGTTCGTTAACTGGTGTTATTCCCCATATATCAATACCTTCAGCTTTATAAGCGTCTAAATATTTTGAAAAGAATAGCGCAAACGTGTCATAGTATTCAGGTAATAATTTTCCGCCAACGTAGGCTTTGTTGTCTTTCATCCAAGGTGGAGCTGTCCAAGGTGATGCAATAATCTCAAAACCATCTTTAGAAATAGACATGGCATCCTTAATCATTGGAATAAGATCGTCTCTATCTTCATCAATCGTAAAATGCTCTAATTGCAAATCGCCTTCAACTGAAGCATAAGTGTAATTATTTAAAGAGAAATCGCAAGAACTAATATGAGTTCTGGTTAATGAATAGCGCGCACCTTCTTCTCCAAAATAGGCTTCGAGGATTTTATTTCTATTTGGTGTGCTTAATTTATTGAGTAAATAAGCAGACGATTCTGTAAATGAACCACCAAAGCCTGTTATGGTTTGCAACTCTTTAGTTGGGAAGAGTTGTATTTTAATTATATCGTTTTCGTTAATCTCTAAAAAAGTAGTTATTGGTGTGAGTTTATTGCCAGAAGCAGACGTTTCGAAAACATCTACTTTCAATTCTTTTTTATTCGATTCGCAGCTCATAAATAAAACTATTGTTAATAATACTAAGACGATATGTTGTTTTAGTAGCTTCATTGTTTCTTGTTTTTTTGTACTGAATTGTATTTTTGTTTAATGACATTAAATGTCTGTTTCTTCTTTCTGTCTATATCTACAATGCCCCAATATTCTTCATTTGGTGCACCATCATAAGGAACTCCTGTGCTGTTTGGTGCTATTCCGCCTTCATCTTGCATATTGGGATTCCCTGCTTTCCACCAACCATCTAAAAATGAAAACAATGTTACTCCAGAACATATATTTTGATTAGCAAACACTTGGTCTAAAATGTTTTGGTTTGCATCTGCTTGTGCTTTTTGGTTTTCTCCTTGCTCATAACCTTGTTTTGTAATTTTCATAAAACTATCTGCACCAGCTTCAGATAAATACATTGGTTTATTGCTCACCTTTTCCCATGCTTTAAAAACAGTTTCTGGTTGGTCCCATCTGTACACATTTAAACCCCAAACATCTATATTATTTGTCATAGATAATGCTAAAGCATCTGGCAAATCACCATGTGCAGTTGTTGTAGGATGATTGGGATCCTGTTTATGTGCTAAAGCTGCAGCAGCATTCATTGCTTTATACCAGTTTTTAATGTCTCCATTAAACCATTCTGGGTGGTAATTATATTCGTTGCCAAATTCCCACATAAGTATGGCTTTGTGGGTTTTATAGGTGTTTATGTAGTTTATAAATGTTCCTGATTGGATATCGTTTTTTCCGCCTTGATTGTAACCAAAACCAATAATCACTTTTATTCCTGCCTCATCAATTTGATTTAAAACGGAAACATTATCTATAGGCTCATACACTCTAATGGTATTAATGCCTGCTTCTTTCATTAATGCTAAATCTTGCGTTAGATTCTGGAAACTGCGATGGTTTTCGCTTCCTTTTGGTACAGGATGGTAGCATATACCTTTAATTAAATATGCGTTGTTATTTACAAGTATTTCTCTATCTACAACAGAAACTACCTGAGACGCTTCTTGTGCTTTGCAAGACACTAAAAGCGATAAAAAGAGTATAATTATAAATTTATTTAGCATAATTTTTAATGATGAATTTCTTCTGGTTTTAATAATTGTGGAATGCGTACCTCGTTTAAAAGGTCGTTTTTACTTCCATTATATGTTTTAGTGATTTTGTTTCCGTTTCTAGTTAAGCCATTAAAAACACCTTTGTCCACTAAGTACCAAAGTGCATATTTTGCTTGTCCGTTTAAAGTGAATAGTCCAAAATTATTTTCGGAACCATGTTGATTTTGTGGATCTTTCCAATGCTCATCAAAGGCTTCGAAATAAAAACAAGACAGACCAGCTTGGTTAGTCCACTCTCTCATGTGTTTATAATATAGGCCTTGCTTAAACTCATCGGTTGCTTTGGAACCTTCATTTCCATATAAATCATTGGTATAACTTGCCCAACCAGTTTCGCCAATATGTATAGGTTTTTTTATGTTTAGACTTGCCACATACTTTTTAACCGAAGCATATTGGCTTATTGCATAGTCTTTTGCTCTTAGCATGGCTGCCTCATTTTTTTCCTCGTTGGACCATTGAGTTTCATTATCTTTAATTCCCCAAAACACAGGATTATAGTGCGTATCGTGCATTGGGTAAGTGTGCATAGAAATATAATCGACTGCTTTAACTAAGGCTTCTAAATCTTGATTGTGATAAGCAGCATCTCCTCCGCCCCAAGACGCAAAATTGTCTGAACTTGTTATCCAAACCTGTTTTGGAAGTTTTGATTCTGTTTTTAACTTTTGCAAATGGTTTACCCATTTTAAAATTACACTAGGTTGCACAAAATAACTGCTTGCCCAATGCACCATAGCTTCATTTCCTACAGCTATAATTTTTACAATATCTGGGTATTTATTTGCTAAATCGACTGCTTTATTAATCTCACTGGTATTGTTTTCAATATCTTCCTCGTTGTGATTAGGATGTTCTGTCCATGCGTTTTCGCAATCTATCCAAGCTCCAAGCATTACATACATTTCGAAGTTTGCATCTTCCCTTTTAAGTTCTCTAATAGCTTTTAAAACATTAGGTGCTTGTTCTAATTGTAAATTATAAGTTCTAAGTAGTTTTACTCCCATTGCATTAAGAATTTTCATATCATTCTTAATTTGTACTATCGTTGGCTGTATGACTCTACTTTTGGCGCGATAACCACCATAAGAAATGGCCAAATACTTAGGGTTTCCTAAAATTTCTTTTGCAGTTATGTTTGTTTGTGTTTCCAAATTTGTGATCTTAGTTTCTTTTTTGGTAGCAGTATTACATGAAATAATTAAAACTATTCCTGATAAAAAAATTAATGCTTTTACAACTTTAATCATTTTACAAAGCTCTATTTATCAATACTTTAATATGTTTTATTTCTCCTGTACGTTCAAATACTTTTTTACTAGTTGATTTATCTAAATTTAATCCGTCAAACGCAATAGAGGTATTGTTGTTGAATTCAACTTTTATGCTATTTGTATTAGCTAATTGATAACTAATTGGCACTTGACAATAGGTAAAGCAAATCGAAAATTTTTCTAGTTGAATTGTTCCTGGTTCATTATTAACTTTTGTGTAATTAAACGTTTGTGGTGTATTTAAAAACTCTTCATTTCTTAACAAGCTAGGATTAAACTGAAGCGTTCCGTTTTTAACAAACACGCCTAACTCACCAAACCTACATAATACATCTTCTTTAACCTGACCTGTCATACCAGGTTGTTGTGCGCCTTTACCTGCTGGTGTATGTGAATAAGGATCTGTTGGGAATGCACCATATAATTTAGGTGATTTATGTACTCCTATGCCTTCGTTTATTTCGTAATAATGATCTAATAAACCTCCAATTGTTTCTGCATCTTCATTAGTATTTATTGCCTTTATACAGGTTTCTTGTACAGCTAATAATAGTTTAGAAACCATGTGCCAGTAAATAGAGCCTAAGCCTTCATAACCAAAAAATGTTCCTGAACGACCAGTAAACGCCTTATGATTAAACATTTGCTCATAGGTATTAAGCAGTAGTGCCTTGTCTTTTTGCACTAAATCCTGATACTGTTCTGGTAAGTCTTGCAGTGCTTGATTTAAATTGTTTGCGTTATTAAAGTTTCCGTTAAAATGAAAATTTCCTAAAACATCTTTATTTACAATTGCTTTATTATCTTCTTTTAAAAGTTGTTGAAGTAACTGAGAGGATTCAACAGCCGCTTTAGGGACATCATTTTTAGTAGTAAAGCGTGGTAATTCTTTATTTGGATATAAAATGTAACTGTATTGATCTGGTCTAAACATTGCACTAGATTTTAGTGCGTTTAGAATTGAAAGTGAGTCTTTACAAGAAAGATATTGTGAACTTAAAACAGCCACTTGACCTTCTAACATTTCTGATAAATACGAGATTGAAATTTCTTCGTTATTCACCACAGTCATTAGGTTGTAGGAGTGATAAAGCTTATCTTGTCTTTGATTAGCTTTAATTGAATGTTCTAAATAAACTTTTGAAATTTTTAAAAATGCTAACAAATCTGCTCTTGAAAGCGTGCCTTTATTACTAGAAAATCCATTAGTATAAATAGCTGTTCTGTAATCGCTTCCTGCTTGGCCTAAGTTGTCTGTAATTGTTTTTCTGCTTTTATCAGAAATCTTACTATCCAATAGTGAAGCGTGTGCATTAAAAGTTTCCACAACCTTTTTAAATAAAGCGTAAACTTCTATTGAAACGCTATACTCTTTTTCTGAAGTATTTTTAATAACCCCTTCAAAAAAGTTTAAAAAACGTCTTAAATAATACAATGTTACCATTGATACTCCATTACCAACAAGTGCGTTATTAGCATCATTCCATTCTGGTCTTTGTGTATTTAACCAAATACCAGCTTCTGGAATAAAATTAGATAGTTTGGCTAAAACTGTAACTAATAGTTTTTCGATTAAATTTACTTTATAGATAAAGAAATTCTCGTCTCTTAATAATGCGCCATCAACGCCTAATTCTTTTCGTTTTTGATTGATTTTTGCATCTAAAGCTTCGTCAAACTCAATGGTATCTTTTGGATTTTTTAAAATGGCCTTGTAACTCTTTATTTTATATGGCACATTTGCGTACACAAACACCTCTTGATTAAAATAGTTTGCAAGTTTATTTGGGTAATGGTCTTCTATAAATTCTAAAAATTTAAGTAAATAAATAATTTGGTGATCGCCCCAATATCCTATGTAAGACCAAGGATCGTCAGGCTCAATGGTTTCCCAATCAAAACCTCCTTTAGTTACTCTATATGGATTATAACCATCGAAAGTTGATGCATTTAAAAATTTATGGATCATACTTTCAATAAACTCAGGATAAGAATGTGCTAAGGCTTCCCAATTCTGGAATATATCGCGCCAGTTTCCTTCGTAATCTAATATTTTAGAGCCATCGACTTCGCTCCTAGTGTTTATAGAAAACTTATTCCAAGGTCTGCTTGGATCGCCATGTCTTCGGCTAAATTTTAATGGTAAATACTCAAAACAAAGACGTTTAAAGTTTTTGTCTTCGTCATTTATTGCTAAATCTTTTATGTATTTTAAATCGAAACTTCTAGGTAAATTAGCTAATAATTCTGCCTTTTTCTTACTTACTTTTTTGTTAGCATTGGCAATGTATTTTACAAAATCGGTTTTTTCGATGTTGTAATTATTGTCAAAAACACCACCTCTCATAATATTGAACAGTGTATTTGCAAAATGCCTAGTATTTCTTAACTTATTATTACTTAATTGAATAGCGTCTGATGCTCCTGCTAATTGTAATAAATGTGTAGTACCAGCTTCAATATCGTTTTGAATTTTAGTTGCTAAATTGTTGTCGTTTTTTATTTTTTCTGAAATCGCGCAAATGTCGCTCCTATTTTGATTTACATTAGCAATAAACATCCAATTATGTTCTTGGTTTGCTTTTAAAGTAAAGTTAGCATTAACAAAATAGGCGCCTTTTTCTGCTTTTATATCTGTTTCTTGATGTATTTCTTCTCCTCTCCTAAAGGCATTTAGTTGTAAAGAAGACACTAAATATTTAGGATTTTTAATTCCTAAAGACCACACTGTATTAGCTTTGAGAGCTTCGCTAGGTTCTGCTTTATCTACAATAATTGCACTTAAAGCAAAAATACCCAAACCAGTATCTATTTCTAATTCATTCTTTTTATAAGCATCTACCAAATTACTAGATGCGTTTTGTAAATCTGATCCTACTCCATAAGGCAAAATATTTTGTAAACCGTCTAAAAGACTAACTGTAACATTAGATAAGTTAGTATTTACTAAAGTGGATTTTTTTACAAATCCAAATTGATTACTAGAGTTCCATTGGTATCGAAATGTTAGATTTAAGTCTTCGTTTATTTCTTCGAACACCACTTTATTTCCATATCTATTTTTATAAAGATTTCTTTTAATTGAATAAATTCCTTCATACTTATCTGAGAAAGGTTCCCATAAAAACGTTTTATCCTCTTTATTGACTAGAAGTATTGTTTTACTTCCTGTAATTTCAGAAGATTCTGTAATTTTATCGTCTGTATAATAAGGAAATAATGCATTTTCAGCATCTTTTCTACCAGCAGACAACGCTCCATTACTAGAAATAAACATCCAATGGTTAGAATTACTAACAAGGCTCATAAAAAAAGGCCTCATAGAGTTGCTATTTGAGATTTTATAATAGTGTTCACCTTCAAAAGTAACGAGCTCTCCTTTAACTTCTGGAGTGTTAAAAGCAGCTTTTTTATTGCCAATAAATATGGAGGATGTATTCATTTTAGCATGATGTTCTTTAGTGGTTTCTAAAGTTGTATGATCTGTTGTGTTCTGTAAGTCGTTATTCAATAACATAAATGGTGTAACTGTATTTTTAATAGTATTTAATTATTTTTAATTAAAAGGTCGAGTAAGTTGCTCGACCTTTTAATTTCAAAAAAAACTACTAATCTCTTTTTTTTAACTTTATTGGTAAACTCTTATATAGTCTATCTCTAGAGTAGATTCTGTAAATCCAGCATCTATTGCTCCACCAAAATTTCCTCCCATTGCGACATTAGCAATTAAGAAAAAATCGCTATTAAACGCTGTGTTAGCATTATTAGCAAAAGTGTGTACTGTATTTCCGTTGGCTTTAAAAGTTATAGTCGTTGGAGTCCATTCCATTTCGTAGAGTATAAATTCTGTTGAAACATTTGGTACTTGAATAGAGTTCCCATCGGCATTACCACCAAAATTCCCTGGATAGTGTAATGTTCCATATATTTCGTCTTGATTATTACCTACGTGTTCAACAATATCTATCTCTCCACATGCAGGCCAAGTATTAGTTGCATAATCTTCACCTAACATCCATATTGCAGGCCAAGTTCCTCCACCTGTTGGAAGTTTAGCACTTATCTCTACACGTCCATAAGTAAATTCGAATAAATTTTCAGATTTTAATCGTGCAGATGTATAATCGCTACCTTCGTAAGCTTCCGCTTTAGCAGTAATTTTAAGTTTTCCATCTTCTACTATAACATTTTTCTGCTCTGTCTGTATAATATTGTGCTTCTCCATTTCCCCAACCATTATTTCCAGTTCCTATTTCATAAGACCAATTTTCTCCACATGGTGCTCCATCTGTATCAAATTCGTCTGACCACACAAGAATATCATTATTACCTAAGCCAGTTTCTCCTGTTTCACCAGAACAATCTCCAGCTAATCCATTTGGATTTGTAGTAGTAAACATTTGATACCAAGCTAAAACAGGATTCACATTATCATAAAATCTTACATAAAGAAAATCCTCTTCAATGGTTAAGATTTCATAAGAAGATACTCCTGTATAATAACCCATAAAGGCATCATTAGTAAAATTCATTACTGTACCTCTTGGTTCTGGAAAATCTGGATCTTGTATTTGAGACCAATCGGTTTCACTTGGAGCAAAAGACACGTCACTAACACCTGAAGTGTCAAAGGCGAAACAAGTATCTTCAAACTGACCAAACTCTTGTCCAACTACTGCTCCATGCGCCCAATTAAAAAATGTTTGACCATTATTGTTTTGGATATAAGACAATTCGTTATCTGCACTTAAGGTAAAAGACACTGTGAATTCACAAAAACAGTCCGAAGCGTCTTCTCCACATTTACCGAATGCGTTTGTAGAATTGTATTGAGGGAACCAATGTCCATTTAAACCACCATCGTCTGCAAGATCTTGCTCTAAAGTTGGTCCAACACCTAAATGTCCATTTTGATCTAATTTAGGGTACCATATTTTACTAGAACCTAATCCACCAGATAGTAATTCTTTAGCTTCTTGATCGTCGAAAGCACTAAATACAGTAACACTAACTGCAGTAGATGTTGTTAAACCTCCTGTACCAGATGCAATTGCAGTTACTGTATAAGAATTAACACCAGATTGAGTAAAACGATGTGTTACCTCTCCAGAAGGAGCAACTTCAACAGCTGAATTATCTCCAAAATTAAACCTATAAGTAATTGCATTATCTGCTGAAGCTGTAAAGGTTACAAAACCAGAACCATCTCCATTTGGATTCATATCGTCCACACCTTGAATTTCAAAATCAAGCATTAGATTTGAAGGAATTGTGATGTCTCCAAAATCTTTATCTTCTTCTTGACAAGCAAGCATAAAGGCTACAATGCTTAAAAGTGTAACACTAATTTTTAATATTTTTTTCATATAGTCTTTTTTTTTAAAATTAACTTTAAAACAGTATTTCTAATTAAAGTTAATTAAGTGATAAGGTCACATTATCTATATTAACCATACCTGTTTCTGCTCCATTATCAAAAAGTACACGTGCATCTGTAGCTCCAAAATCTGTTGCTGTTAATGTAAGTGTATAAGTTTGCATAGTAGTGGTAATATTAACTGTTTCGCTAGTGTTTGCAAATGAGCCTCCACTAAGTCCAATTCCTGCAATTATAGATCTATTAACATTAGACCAAGCATCAAATGTTAATGTATAGGTATTCCCTTGTATAATTTCTAGTTTTTGGCTCATGTTTACATCGTAAGCATTTCCTGCAACAGCAACATCTACAGAATAATAGGTATTACCTGCATCTGTAACCACAGGAGCAGGTGCATTATCATCTACTCCAACAATCCATGAATCACTTCCGTTTTCGAAATCGCCATTAGTTAATAAACTTCCTGTACCTTCTATTAACGATACGTTATCTATGTTTACCATACCAGTTTCTGCTCCATTATCAAAAAGCACACGAGCATCTGCTGCTCCAAAGTCTGTTGCAATTAATGTAAGACTGTAAGTTTGCATTGTGGTTGTAATATTAACTGTTTCGCTAGTGTTTGCAAAAGAGCCTCCACTTAACCCAATACCTGCAATTATCGATCTATTACCATCTGACCAAGCATTAAAAGTAAGTGTATAGGTATTGCCTTGAATGATTTCAATTTTTTGACTCATATTAACATCGTAAGCATTACCTGCTGTTGCAACATCAACTGAATAATATGTATTTCCGCCAACTGTTACTACTGGAGCTGGAGCATTATCATCTACACCAACAATCCAAGAGTCGCTTCCGTTTTCGAAATCACCATTGGTTAATAAACCATCGTCAAAATTTGTAGTTGTTGTTGCTTCTTTATAGAAATAAAAATTATCTACATAAACAACACCTGCAACTTCATCAGAGTCTATTAACAACTGTGTTATTTGATTTTTGTTTGCTAGGTTACCAGCGTCAAAACTTGACATATCAAGCTCTATACTTTGCCAAGATCCTGAAACTGTTGTTCCTAAAGATGTTTCAGCTTCACCTCCATCTATTGTATTTACAATTTTAACAGACAAACCGTTTGTTGTTCCAGAAGGCACCCAATAATCTATGTGCATTTTTTCCATTGTAGATAAATCAACACCTGTATCGTAATTAGTTACTATACCTAAAAAGTCTAAACTTGATAGTTGCCATACATTATTTCCATCTATAGTTGTTGCTGCAAACGTTGTTGCAGACCATGATGTTGGCAATTCATTTAAAGTTACATCTGTGTAAGCATCGCTAAAAATTGAAACAACATCTCCACTGTCTCTTGAAGGAGGTGTTGGAGCAGCTACTAAAGGTTGAAGAATTTCTGTAACAACAAATTCTTCAGAATACGTAGCGGTTTCAATTGCTGCACTAAATGCAGTTACTGTTATTGTGTAAGTACCAGCTTCTTGATACACAAACGAAATTGATTCGTCTATATTTGCCATTACTGGTGAAGCACCTGCTTCTCCAAAATCTACCTCGTAAGACATAGCAAAATCTGCAGTTGCCATTACGTTTACTTGTTTAGAAATACTTGCATCATTCTCAATAGTTACCATTAAGTTTTGTGGTGCTTGAAAAGACACTACTAAATCTTGCGATACTGTAGTTGTTTTACCATTAATTCCAGTAGCAGTTACTGCAATTTGGTAAGTCCCTTCTTCGTAAATTCTCTGAGTACTTTCGCCAGGTTGCAATTCGCCAGAGTTTTCTCCAGAACCATCACCATAATTAACGAAAAATGTTGCAGCACCTTCTCCTAAAGGTGTAATGGTTACTAAACCTGAGTTATCTTGAGCTATTGTTGTTAATGCAGAAACATTTGTTGGTGCTGGCACAGCATTTACAAAGTCTGTATTATCATCGTCTTGTGTACATGCAAAGTAAGTTGCAGTAATTAAGAATAGGCAAAGAATGTGTTTTAATGTTTTCATTTTCTTTTTTTTAATTTTTAGTATCCTGGGTTTTGAGACCAGCGATTACCTGTTAATGCAATTTCTATTGAAGGGATAGGGAATATTTCGTGTTTATTAGTTACAAAACCCTCTATTTCGCTAGCGGCTCTTCCTGTACGAACTAAATCGAAAAAGTGATGGCCTTCGCCAACTAATTCTACTCTACGCTCGTGGTAAATAGCTTGCGTTAATGCAGCACCAGAAGCGACTACATTATTGTCCATATTACCAAAAGCACGAGCTCTTACTCTATTTAAGTAGGTCTGCGCTTTTGTATCGCTAATGTTTCCTCTATTAAATGCTTCTGCAGCCATTAAAAGTACATCTGCAAAACGTATAGCTCTATAATTATTTGGGTTTGTTAAGTTGGCATCACCAATATTAGAATCGTCTTGTCTTGGAATATATTTTCTGTTAAAATATCCTGTGTGTTCATTACCTGTACTAAAAGTCGCTCCTGTATTGGCTGCCCAAGCATCGATATCTAAAATTGCTGTTTCTAAGCGTAAGTCGCCCTCTTCAAATTCATCTACAACTTCTTGAGTTGGTACGTTAAAGCTAAATCCTGAGTCAAATAGTGGACCAGAATAGTTTCTTATACCATTAAAACCAACAGCTACATTACCTTCACTACACTGCAAACAATCGAAACTTGCTCCTTCTAAATCTGTATATTGAACTTCGAAAACAGACTCTACTGTGTTTTCGTTATCGTTTTCGAAAAGTGTTGAATAATCGGTTATTAAATCGTAAGGTCCGTTTAGAATTAGTGGTTCCAAAACATTTGCAGCTTCTAAAAATTTATCTTGATACAAATACACTTTCCCTAATAAGGCTTGTGCTGCTCCTTTAGTTATTCTACCAACTTGTGCTTGTGAAACTGGTAGGTTATCTACAGCATACATTAAATCGATTTCTATTTGTGCGTAAACTTCTGCATTAGGTGTTCTGTCCACATCAAACTGATCTCCAAATAAAATACGTTGGTCAATAACTAAAGGAACATCACCAAACCATTTGACTAATTCAAAATAGTAGTAAGCTCTTAAAAATTTGGTTTGTGCTAACACATTTTCTTTATCTGGAAAATCTGTTTTATCTTGAAATTCTAATATAAAATTAGCTCTATTAACTCCTGCAAACATCCAACCCCAAATACTACGTAATTGCTCGTTATTTGGTGTATGAATCATGTCGTCTATTTGCTGAATACCAATTACATCTGTAGGGTTTTCGCCTCCAGCCAATGTATTGTCTGAAGCTATTTCGCCTAACATTACATTTAAGTAAGTAGATTGTAGCATGTCGTAAGCTGCAATTAAGGCATTTTGGTAATCTTCTTCTGTATTAAAAAAGTTTTCTGAGCTTGAATCCTGAGAACTCACGTTAACAAAATCGTCACTACATGAGTAACTGATTACAATTAAACTAACTATTAAGCCTATATATTTTAATTTTTTCATAGTTATACTATTAAAATTTTACGTTTGTTCCTAATAAAAATGTTCTTGGATTTGGATAAAATCCTGGATCTATTCCACCTCCAATTGGTGCACCATTAGATGTTGTAGCATCAAAACCTCTATATTTAGTTAATGTAAACACATTACTTACTGAAACGTATAGTCTTACATCTGTAAAGCCTATTTTACTTAAAGCATTTTCTGAAAACGTGTAACCTAACTGCATGTTTTGAGCTCTTAAGAAAGAACCATCTTCTACAAAATAATCTGAAAAAATAGTGTTTGCAGTTGCTCCATTAGTGACTCTTGGATTAGTATTGCTAGTTCCTGGACCTGTCCAACGGTCTAAGGCATATACTGTTTTGTTTGTTATAGCGTCGTTTCTATCATAGTTTCTAACGATATCGTTTCCAATTGAAGCAAAGAAATACGACTGAAAATCGAAATTTTTATAATTAAAAGTTAGATTAAGACCCATTGTTACATCTGGTATTGGATCTCCAAGGTATGTTCTATCGTCTTCATTTAATTCACCATCATTATTTGTATCAACAAAGCGTAAATCTCCTGGCTGTGCTGTAGCGCCTAGTGCGATTTGAGAAGGATGCGCATCTACATCTGCTTGAGTTTGAAAAATACCATTTGTTTGATAACCATAAAAGACACCAATTGGTTGACCAACTTCCATTCGCGCAGGAGGTTGTTGACCAATACCAAATCTTCCTCCAACTTCGTAACCAATACCATTATTGACTTCTATAACGTTATTTTTTAATGTTGTGAAGTTATAACTAATATCAAAATTAAAATTTTCGGTAATATCTTCTTTATAACCTATTTTAAATTCAAGTCCACTATTTTCAATTGTTCCTGCATTTGCAATAGGATTTGAAGAACCTGGACCTGTAGATCCTAATATTGTTGACGATTCGACAACTAATAAAAGATTTTCTGTTCTGCGATTAAAATAATCAACAGTAACATCTATTTTTCTATCAAAAAGTGCAGCTTCAAATCCAACATCAAAAGCTTTTTGCTCTTCCCATTTAATTTCTGGGTTAGAAATACCTCCAATTGCAGTTCCAAACTGTAATTCATTATCAAAAACGTAAACACCTTCACCATTTAATAACGATTCAAATCTAAATCCTGGAATTCTATCGTTTCCTAAAATACCATAAGAACTTCTAAACTTTAAAAAATTAATGGTATTACTATCGTTTAAAAAATCTTCATCTGATGCAACCCAACCAATGGATGCAGATGGGAATATTCCAAATTTGTTTTCTGGACCAAAAGATGTTGAACCATCTCGTCTAACCATTGCAGAAAATAAATATTTACCCTCATAATTATATTGTACTCTACCAAAATATGATAATAGTCTAGAATCAAATACGCGATTACTTCTATTAATAAAATTATCTGTAACAGTTTGAGAGTTGCCTAAATTGGCGTTAGAGAAATTTGTTGCTGCAACATCCACACCTGTTTTTCCGTATTGGTCACTAGTGGTTTTAAATACAGAAGTTCCTATCATAACTTTTAAGCTATGGACATCATTAAATGTTTTGTCATAATTAATAAAAGCATCAAAAGTATAATCTCTAAAAAAGCTTGTTCCTTCTGTAACGACACTAACGTCTCTATCAAAAACAGTGTTTGGTCCTATATTACCAAAATCTGCTACTGGAAAAAAGCTTTTAGCTCTAACCTCTGCATAGTTCCATTGATAATTAGTTTCAACAGTAAAGTTGTTTAAAAATTTATAATTTAATCCAAACACTCCACTTAGCTTATCGACTTTAACTCTATTGTTTGTGCTTTCAATTTGTGCTAAAGGATTAATTACTTCTATTGGATAATTAATAGCTCTTGTAAAACTACCATCTTCTTGGTAAGGTGTTAATGTTGGGTCTATATTGATAGCGTTAAATAACACAGAACCCAACCCGTTTTCCGGTAATGATTTACGTGTGGTACCAGTATAAATTAAATTGGCTTTAAATTTTAAGTTTTCTAAAATATCTCTTGTATAATTAATCCTAGAGGTATAACGTGTGAAGTTAGATTTTCCACCACCTACTATTCCGTCTTGTGTTAATAAAGAAGCTCCAAAAGAATACGTTGATTTTTCTGTTCCTCCACTTGCAGTAATGTTGTTGCTAAATATTGGTGCATTTTCAAAAACCTGTTCTTGCCAATCTGTACCTGCTCCCAAATTCCCTACATTATTAAAAGGTAATGGTTGAGCAGTTGCAGCAGCAGCTTCGTTGGCTAATAAAGCATATTGTGTTGCATTTAATAATGGGAGTTTACGTGTTGTTTGTTGGAAACCTCCATAAGCATCGTAAGCAAATTTTAATGGCTGGTTTTTTCGTCCGCTTTTAGTTGTAATTAAAATTACACCATTTGCTGCTCTTACACCATAAATACCTGCTGTGGCATCTTTTAAAATTGTAAAACTTTCTATATCTCCTGGATTTACTACACTTAAATCTTCTATTACATTACCATCTACTAATATTAGTGGTTTGTTATCTCCATTTGTAGAAATACCTCTAATTCTAATATCTGAGGCTGCACCTGGAGAACCAGATTGTGAGGTAACATTAACTCCTGCTACTTGACCTTGTAAGGCCTGTTCTATACGTGTTGGCTTTAAGGCCTCAATAGTTTCGCTACTCACTGTAGATACTGCACCTGTAACTTCTTTCTTTTTTTGAGTTCCGTACCCAATAACAACTACCTCGTCTAATTGTGCTACATCAGGAACAAGCGATACGTTTAAAGTTTCACTATTAACAGTAACCTCTTGCGATAAATAACCAAGATAACTAAACTCTACAACTGCTCCACTATTGACGTTTTTTATAGTATATAACCCATCAAAATCTGTTGCTGTTCCTTTATTAGTATTTTTTATTAATACATTAACTCCTGGAAGAGGCTCGTTAGTCTCTTTATCTGTAACGACTCCAGAAATAGTTTGGTTTTGTCCGTAAGAGAGTACAGACATTAAAACGGTTAGTAAGCTTAAAAGTTTAATTTTCATAAGTTGTCTCATTATCATATTGTCAAATATAACTGAGAATATTGCGAAATCCTTAAATTATACCTTTACAAAAAACATACAACGCATAAAAATTACTTCGGTTTTAAATTATTCTTAATCAAACCAATGTTTTTGGGAGATTATGGCAAATTGTTTTTTTGCAATACTTTAAGATATAATGCTCAATTTAAGCCTTTGTATAGGTATTGTATAGTTAAATTCTATGTGTGTAGTGTTTTTATACTTCTAAAATATAGCTTGTTAAGCTGTCTTCATGGCGTAATTCCATTTTTTTACGCAAACGATATCGTTTTACCTCTACACTACGAGGTGAGATATTTAAAAGAGGTGCAATTTCTTTAGACGATAGATTTAACCTAAGGTATGCACACAATTTTAAATCGTTTGGAGTTAAGCTTGGGTGCTTCGATTTTATGCGTTTTAAAAAGTCTTTATCAGCATTATTAAATGCTTCTTGAAAAAATTTCCAATCGTCTGTATTGTTTAGGTTTTTATCTATAATTTTTATTACAGATTTAATATTTACTTCATTTTTAGACGTTTCAGATAAATCTTTTTTTATGGTATTTAAAAATTCATTTTTCTTAATTAAACTCATTGTAGAGATGGCCAATTCTCTATTTTTACTCTCTATGTCTTGTTTTAATTTTTCGTTATTAAAACTCATTAATTGCTGCTTATTCTCTAACTCTCTTAACTCTAACTCGCGTTTGGTCTTTAAAAGCAAAGCTTCTCGCTGTTTCTTGTAATATTTTTTATAAAATGTATGTGTTAAAAATGAAAATAAAACAAACCCAACAATGTAAAGCGCAATCATTAGATTAGACAAATACCAAGGTCTTAATATTGTAAAATTATACGATGCAATATTATTTGTAACCGCATCTCCTACTCTGGCTTTAACACTAAATGTATAATCACCATAAGGTAAATTTTCGAATGTATGCGTTGAGTTTGTAGTCCATTTACTCCAAGTGTTATTAAAACCACTAAGTTGATATTGGTACTCTGGCTCTAAATACTTGTCGTATTCAGGGACACTAAACGAAAACAAGATTGTATTTTGTTGGTTATGAAATTCACTTTTTTTGGTCGTATTTACCAAAGTAAATTCTCCATCTTTTGTGCTGTTTTTTATGGAGTTTATCTCTATTAAATAAGTGCTGTTTTTTAACTTATTAAGGTTTACTACTGCGTAACCTTTTGATGTACCAAACAAATACTCATTATTTGTAATTGGAGTAATGTTTTCGAAGCCTGTGATATTGTTTCTTAGGTTATTTGGTAATGAAATTGAATTAAAAATAGGTTTTGTGCTTAATCCTCCAGAAGTAATATATGTGATGTTTTTATCTGAAAATCCCCAAAGTTTATCTTTTTTATCATCAAAAATTAATTTTCCAGAACTATAATTTTCAGCGTTAAACAACTGGCTTAAAACAGAATCTTTTATAAATTCTTCACTTTTAGTATTATAATTAAAAACTCCATTTTTATAAGTATATAATATATTGTCCTTATATTTAATTAAGCTAGAATATAAGCCTTTGCTAATTGTTGTTTCTTTTTTGACAGAAGTAATTGTTTTAAAATCAGTATCAATTTTAAGATTAAAAACCCCTTTATATTCATGGCTTACAAAGATTTGATTTTTGTTTAAAAACTCGAAATAACGCGACGAGTTATTAAAGCCTTCCAATTTATTTTTAAATTGCCAACTTCCATTTTTATTCTCTAAAATATTTAATCCATTATAGTTTCCTTGTATTAAATGGTTTGGTTTATTCGGAATTTTTTTAATATTCCAAGTTCCTTGAACCTTAGAAATAAGGGAAGCCTTAGAGCCATTAATAATAAAAGTTCCACTATTATGACCACAAAAAAGCGTCTCGTCAATTTTTACCAAACACCATACTTGTCCATTTGTACCTTTAACAAATTTAAACTCATCTTTACTGTTATACTTTTTATAAAACAATCCTTGATTAGTACCTAATTACAACATGTCCTTATGTATTGCAGAAGCATAAGTAGTTCCTATTTTACCTTTATGGTCCTCAAATATTCGAAATGGAGAATTAATATTTATGCAATTGATGCCATTATCTAATGCTAACCAAATATTATCTTCAATATCTTGAAAAGCAGACAACACTGTATTGTTTATTAAGCCTGAATTTTGATTAATTTGGTATAAAACTTCTCCGTTTTTATTTATATGAATCATTCCGTTAGATATAGTACCCAATAAAAAACTTTTATCTTTTAACTGAATGCTACTATAAATCGTTTTATTCTCTAATAGTTTAGCTGAAGGTATTTCCCAAGATTTTAAATTCCCGTTATTCAATTTAAAAAAACCACTAGTATTGGTTAAAACCAGTAAATCGTTTTCGTCTGAAAAAACACCTGAAATTGGCGTGGTTTTAAAAACCTCGCTATTAGAAAGCAACTCCGCCTCTCCATTGTTAATAATAAAGAGTCCTTCGTTAATTTTTTGAAAATAAATTTGATCACCTATTTGGTGCATTTTAGTGATCGTAGAATCAGATTCAATAATTTTAAAAGTATCGTTAATAGTATTGTAAATATAAATACTGTCTAAAGATTGAAAAAGCACCCATTCTCTAAAATTTAAAATGGTCCAAAACTGCTCATCTTCTTTTATCTTATCTATTATTTTATTAGCTAAAGAGGTGTATTTAAGGGTAGAAAAAGCATCGCGCTCCCAATACCCAAAATCCATATAGCAACCTGTATAAATTCTATTTTTTACAGTGTGTACAGAACGTAAGATGGTTTGGTTTGGAGAGGGATATAATTGCCATGTTGCACCAGTAAACTCTAATAGGCCTTTATTGTTAGCAACATACATGTATTTATTTTCAGATTGCGAAATATTCCAATTCTGATTTTCCGCATTATAAACATTTGGTGTATAGCTTACTATTGGAGGTAATTCTTGTGCAAAAATAGCACTACACAACCCAAACAAAAGTAGTAATTTAAAACAAAAAAGTTTCATATAAAAACGCTATTAAAGCAAGTATAATATGCAATATACGATATTTTATATGTTTAAATAATTTATTTTTTAAACTATACACTTTCATTTTTTAAGAATACGAAAGCCATGTTATGAGCATACAAGCAATAGTACTTAAATTACTTTACTATTGAGGAGGATAAATTTTATTATATTAATTAAATATTGGAGCAGGAATACACCATGACAGTAAAGCCATAATAGCAATACCAATAATAACAGCTATAATATAAAATTTACGATTGCTCATTAAAATATTATTTTTTGGTGATAATTATTTTTAAAGTAACCGTGGAGAAAGATCTCTCCACGGTTTTATAAACACAGTCATGTGAGGGATTTGCTATTAATCAATCTACCTGTGTTTAGTATAAGTTTAAAATTTAGGCGCTACCTTTTCGTAAAGACTGTCCTTTAATTTTTGATATTTTTCTAAATGGTATTGATAGCTTGTTCTTAAGCGCTCATATTCTTCTAAATAAGCCATATCACACTGTATATCATCACATTCTGCAGCTTTATTGTAGGTGTTGGAATAGTTTAATACAGTATCATAAAATTGTTTATTGGCTTCTTTACGTTTAGAAAACACCTTTAAAATTTGTTCTGGCACTTCTTTGTTTTGAATAGAATGCGCATAAAGATTTAGTAAATTATCAATTTCTTTGTCTATATATTCAAGTTGATTAACCCAACCTTTTAACTCTATCGAATTGTATTTATGTACAACATCTACATCACTATCGTGACCAAATGTTTCTGTGTTTTGTGTGTTCATAACTTTAAATTTTATATTGTTAAATCTATATTACTAAATACAGCATCTTGACTTACGTTGGTTATTGTAAGATCTTGTTTTCCTTTTGGAAAATCCCACGTAATAACATCATCTTTTGAGTAGCCTATTAAAGCAGAACCCATTGGTGTTAAAATCGAAATCTTATTTTGTTTTAAGTCTTTATCTGTTGGTTTTACAACTTGTATGGTGTTTTCCCAACCATTAGCCGTAGCCACAGTAACTTTACTGTTTAATCTAATAACATCTTTTGGCATATCTTCTTCATCAACAATTAAAGCGGTTTTTAATTCTTCGTTTAAAAGTTGTAAAGGTTTATGTACTTCGTGACTTTCTGAGTAGCCAGACATATTGAGAATACGTTTTAAATACACATATTCTTTTTTTTCTAATATTAAACTTCCGTATTTCATTTGCTTAATGTTTTATTATCAAGGAAAAATACCTCTTTGTATATATGCTTTTTCTATTCGTTCTATAGCAATACAAAATGCTGCAGTACGCATATCAATGTTTTCCTTTTTTGAGTAGTCAAATACTTTATTAAAAGACTCTCTCATTTTTTTATCTAATTTGGCCATTACTTCGTCTAATTGCCAGATTTCTCCATTTCGGTTTTGCAACCACTCAAAATAACTTCCTACAACACCACCAGAATTACATAATATATCTGGTATTATAGTTACACCATTTTCTAGCAAAATTTTCTCACCTTCTACATTTGTTGGTCCATTTGCTCCTTCTGCAATAAGAGTTGCTTTTATATTAGGTGCGTTTTCTTTAGTTATTTGGTTGCCTAATGCTGCAGGAATACAGATATCACATTCTAAAGCAAAAAATTGGTTTTTTTCTACAGCTGTCGCTTCCGGAAAATCAACTATACTCCCATCGTTAATGTTTATGTATTTAAACAAATCCTCTACACCAATACCCTTTTGATTTTGGATACTTCCAAAAGCATCTTGTACTCCAACTAAAATAGCGCCATCTTTCTCTAAAAAATGTGCTGCCCAATAGCCAACATTACCAAAGCCTTGTACAATATATTTTTTACCTTTTAGGCTCACATTATTTTTTTCTGCCCAAAATTTAATAGACAAATACACACCATAACCTGTCGCTCTGTCTCTACCTTCTAATCCTCCACTACCATCTGGCTTACCAGTGACAACATGTTGGTTTGCAGTTCGTTCTGCAGGAGGACGCGTACTCATATAAGTATCTGCAATCCAAGCCATAGTTTGGCTATTTGTATTTACATCTGGAGCAGGAATATCGTGTTCTGGTCCAATATTATCTGCCAAAGCAAATGTAAAACGCCTTGTAATGCGCTCTAACTCTGACTGCGAGTATTTAGAAGGGTCAATTTTAATTCCTCCTTTTCCGCCTCCATAAGGTAAACCTGCTAAGGATGTTTTCCAGGTCATCCACATTGCTAAAGCTCTTGCAGCATCGATATCTACGGTTGGATGGTAACGTAAACCTCCTTTATAAGGACCTAAGGCATTATTATGTTGTACTCTGTAGCCTGTAAAAATTTCAACATCTCCATTATCCATTTTTACAGGAAAGTTTACAATAATTTCATTATTTGTAATGCTTAATATCTTCTTAATATTTGGATGTAAATTAATTTGGTTTGCAGCACTATTAAACTGCTCCATAACATTATCCATCATGCCTCTTACTGGCGCTTTCTTAGCTTTACTTTTTATTTCTGGTGTTACTATTGCCATATATGTTGTTTTAAAATTATAATTCGTTTTTGCTAAATTTTCCTTTGTTAGAAAATTTATAAGGACTTGTTCTAATGGTATCAAACCTTAGTTTTCCCCTTGTATCTTTTTGACTTGCTTGCCTGTTAAAAATTGAATTAAAATTCATAATATGTGTTTTTATAATTAAATTTATAAGTGCTTTTTTACTCTTATTAATTTGATTTAGTTTTTATTTTATTACCTAAAATATCTGTTAGTAATAGATCTTTCGTTATACCTATCTATTAGATATTGATGTCTTGTTGTTTTTAAATTAGACATTTTTATTTTTGAAAATTGCTTTTTTATTGCTGAAATTATATCTTTAAAATTCATGATTTTTACATTTAATAATTAAACTAATTCTAGTACTCGTTTTGGTTTTTGGATTGGCTTTACTAAGTGGTTATTTATTGTATTCTCATCAAATTCACTACAAGACCATACCATGTCCTTTTGGTTTGTTAACACACAAGAGTCTTTGTGTATGCAACTCGGACAAATATTAAAGTTATTCATATTAAAAATATTATTGTTAGTCATTTACTTAATGGCAATGGCTGTGCCAAAACAGAACAAAATACAAACACAAAACCTCAAAACCCTTTATTTTAAAGGGTTTTGAGGTTTTTAATGTTTATAATACAAAATTACGAGTGGTACAAAATTACCCAGACGAGTAATTTTGGTACAGCTAAAAAAACTTAGTCAGAAAGTTTATTACGCAACGTTTTGCGGTCTATTTGAAGAATTTCTGCTGCTTTTGTTTTATTATTTCCTGTTGCTCGTAATACTTTTTCAATATATTGTCTTTCAATTACTTTTAGTGGCTGCAATCCTTCCGAAGAAAAATGTAAACTGTGTTTTAAATGATCTGGTAAATGCGTTACATCAATACTTTTATCGCACATTATTACTGCACGCTGTATAATATTTTCTAATTCTCTTATGTTTCCTGGCCAATCGTATCGTTCTAAAATCTCTAAAGCTTCAGGAGTAATAGTTACAAATCGGTCTTTATATTCAACTCCATATTTAAACAAAAACTTATCGACTAATAGTTTAATATCGTCCTTTCGTTCTCGTAAAGGTGCTACTTCAATTTCTACAACAGTTAATCTATAAAACAAATCTTCTCTAAAGGTTTGTTTTTGTATCATATCTCGCAAATCACTATTGGTTGCTGCAATAATTCGCACATCAATTTTTTCGGCTTTTGTAGCTCCAACTTTTACCACTTCTTTTTCTTGTAAAACTCGTAACAATCTAGATTGTACTGCAAGTGAAGCATTACCAATTTCATCTAAAAAAATAGTACCTCCATTTGCAGCCTGAAAAAAGCCATCTCTATTTGTTTCGGCTCCTGTAAATGCGCCTTTTAAATATCCAAAAAGCTCTGCTTCTAAAAGGTTTTCTGGAATTCCTCCGCAGTTTACTGCAATAAATGGCGCTCTAGAAAACTTACCTTGGTAGTGAATTGCACGTGCTACTAACTCTTTACCTGTACCACTTTCGCCTTTAATAAATATAGTTGCTTTGTTGTTTTTTACACGTTCAATAACCTGAATGACCTCATTTATTTTTTCTGAATTTCCAATAATTTCGCCATAGGCTTTATTGTTGTTTTCGGAAACACTTTTAGTGTGCTCCACATTATTGGTGGAAACAACCAAGGATTTATCTAATGCTGCTTTTAATTCGCTTTTTGTAAATGGTTTGGTTAAATAATCTACCACACCAGATTTTATTGCGGCTAATGAACCTTGTACTGAAGGATAACCAGTTACCACTAATTTTGGTAATTTAGGGTAATGCTCTGACACAAATTTTATAAGCTCAAAACCATCGACCTCTGGCATTTTTAAATCTGTTATTAACAAATCTATTTTAGTGTCTCTTAAAATAGTTACTGCCTCTTTTACAGAAACTGCCTTATAAGTATGGTAATTCCAAGATTGCAAATGACGTTGCAAAAGCTCTAGAATATTAATATCGTCGTCAACAATAAGTATGTTTTCCTTTTGTAACTTCATGGTTAATTTTTTGGAAGTTTTACAGTAAAAGTAGCGCCTTTTACTTTATTATTTTGAGCAGTAATGGTACCATTATGACTAGCAACAATGCCATGTACTACACTTAAACCAAGACCAGAACCATCTCCTGTTGGTTTTGTAGAAAAGAAGGGTTGAAAAAGTTTTTCTAGTGCTTCTTTTGGGATTCCTTTACCTTCGTCTATTACCTTTAAAACAATGTGGTTTTTGGTTTGTAAGGCTTCTATTGTAATTAAGCCGTTTGCTGAAGAAAAGTAGATGGCATTTATTATTAAGTTAAAAATAATTTGTGTGAGTTGAATTTTGTCTGCACGAAGCATTAGCGACTCGTCTTCTATTTTAACTATATATTTTACGTTCGCTTTTTTAAACGAAGCATCTAACAATTTAATTGCATTTTTTATACTTGGTACAATATTTACCTCTTTCATTTCCTGAGGCATTTCGCAAGCAAAAAACATTAATTTTTTAACTACTTCTCTAGAGAATATAGCATTTTTAATAATTTTATCTAAATCTGCAGCTACTTGTTTATTGGATTTAAAATCATCTTTTAATAACTCTGCAAAACCAAGAATATTTGCTAGTGGTGTATTAAGCTCGTGAGCAATACCTGCAGTAATTTCGCCAAGGATACCTAAGCGATCAGCACGTTCCATTTGGCGTTTTAAAGAGGTTTCGTTGTTTTGAATTTCTATACGCTCTAAATAATTTCCAAGTTTTAAGGCTACATTATCTATAAGTGGCTGCTCTTCAGTAAGAAAATTAGAGGTATTGTCTTTTTGAGATACTGTTATGTTACCACAAATTTTATTAAAAATTGTAATATTAGAAGTAATAGAATTGTCTTTATTAATAAGTCCTGTAGTATATGTTTCGTCAGGTATTTGAATAGATACTTCGGTAATATTTGGTATATGAAATCCTTTTTTTAAACTTATTGCTATAGCTCGTAATACTCCTAAAATTTCATTAGCATCTGCATTTACAATAATAGAAGACACCTCATAAAGGCAAGTAAGCTCTTTAATACGTTCTTTTAGTGCAGATTCTGAAGTATTCATAATAAAATAAACGTTTATAAAAACAGCACTAGTCTTTAGGTAAAATTAGTGCTATTTTTAACTGGTATTTAGTGTTAAATTTAACTCTGTAATTTAAAGGTCATCACAGGACGTTTTGAGTGGTTTGCAAGATCCTCAGACACGCTTCCTTTTATAAAGTGGTTTAACCCTTTTCTTGCTTTTGTAATTACTGCAATGGCATCTGCATTAATTTCGTCTGCATATTGTATAATACCATCCTCAATAGTATAACCAGCAATAAACTCTACATTACCAGAGCCTCCAGCCATTTCAAATTCTCTTTTGTTTTTATTAAATTTTTTAGAACTTGTAAAGCCTTTGTTTGGTCTGTTTACATAAACCGAATGTACAGTACTGCCTAATTTTGTAAATACATCTTGCGCTTTGTTATAGGTATTTACACTTTTTAAATCCATATCTGTCCCTAAAACAACATTATTAAGATTAAATCCATTTGGTTTTGTTTTAATTACTAAAACTGGCGTGCTACTATTTCGCACCATTTTCTCGGCATTAGAACCTGCAAAAATACCGTCTTGAGGTGTTAATCCTTGAGAACCCATAATAATTAAATCTGCATTTACCTCTTTTGCAAAAGCATCGACCTCTCTATAAACTTTGTGGTGTTTTATTACAGGTTGCACATTTACGTCTTCTAAATATGCTTTCTCTAAAAAAGACTCAAATTTCTTTTTTGCAAGGGCTAGCATAAATAACATTTCGTTTTCGTTTTCTTTTGGTGATTGCGAAAATAAAGAGTCTGATAATTCTAACATGTGTAAAACATGGAGTGTAGCATTATTTTTTTTTGCTATTAAGGCTCCAGTTTCTAAGGCAAATTCTGATTGTTTTGAAAAGTCAACAGGTATGATAATGTTTTTCATTTTAAAAATTATTTAAGGTTAAATTTAATGATTTTTTATGGTATTAAATCTTGATTTATGTACTTATTTAGTTTGTAGAATATAATTTAAGACTGCTATTTATTTTCTACTATTTTATCCTCTTCATTTCTCATTACAACAGTTCTGGATGGAAATGGAATTACAATACCTTCTTTATCAAAACGTTTTTTTATACTTTCTAACACATCTATTTTGAGCTGAAAGCTATCGCTATAGCTTCGTTCCCAAGTCCATGCTCTAACTACCATTGCAGATTCGTCTAAGGCTATAACTGCAGTTTTAACTATTGGTTTTCCTTCTTTTATTTCTTCTTCTGAACGATTGTCTAAAATAAGCGGATGTTTTTCGCATTCTTCTTGCATTATTTTTTTTGCCAAATCTATATCGCTATCGTATGAAATTCTTATGTGTATGCGTTCGCTACATTTAAGTTCTCCCATATCATAATTTATTAGTTTTTCTTTATTTATTATTGAATTTGGGATTACAATCATCTTATTTTCGAAATTACGTATTACAGTATGACGAAGCGTTATATCGCTAACTCTACCAACCATTGTATCTGTAACTTTAATGAGATCGCCAATTTTAAAAGGTTTAAATATAATAATGAATACACCTCCTATAACATTAGACAAGGCTTCTTGGGAAGCAAAACCAGCAATAAGAGTTAATACTCCTGCTCCACCAATAGCGGTTTTTGCAACCCCTTTTAAAGACGGAAAAGCTAATAGACAAAGTACAATACCTGAAAAATATATACCAACCAAAACTATATATCTTAAAAACTGAAAAGTTGTTGGATCTTGTTCTGTTTCTATTTTTTTTTGAATATCGTGCTTAAACCAAATGTTGGATGTGGTTGCAATAATTAGTGTTAATGATAAAACAACACCTACATATAATACGGTTTTAAAATCATCTGCCAAAGTGTTTTGCTGATTTTCATCCACAACAAGGTAGCTTAGCGCTATGACGCCTAAAACAATCCATAAGGTGTTGAGAATGCGCTTTAATAATTGGATAGATTTTATAGGCTCTGTAGGGAATTTTCTTTGTCGTTCTTTTATAAGCCAATTGTGTAACTTATTTGTTAAGTATCTTAAAAGCAGTACTGCTATTAAAACTATAACAGCAAAAATAAGATCGTGTTTATGTAGTTGTAAATATTCTACCATAATAATTATTATGTTAAGGACTCCTTTAGAAAAGAGATTTTTAATGCGTTAGTTTGTTTTATAACAATTAAATTTTAATAAAACCTATTCATCTTTTTGAATATAGGAGTGTATAATTTTTTCTATACTCTGACTCTCGGCTAATTCTAAAAGTTTTAAATTGACTTGTGAAATTAGTTTCGATTTGTTTGGAAAAACAAAACCATAGCCTTGTTTATAATATTCTGCTTTACTAATGTAAAGATTCTCTTTATGATTTTCTTTTAAGTAATATAATAATTGTGGACGATCGAAAACAACTGCATCAACTTTTTTGTTCTCTAAAGTTGTAATAGCTTGGTCTAAGGTATTAACTGCTATGACTTTAGTTTTTGTTTTATTTAAAAATGCTTCTGAAGACGAACCAGCAACAGTTGCCGTTTTTCTTCCAGAAAGTTGCTCAATATTTGAAATGGTTGAAGCCTCAATATTAGAAATCGTTAATGTACTTGCAATACCTGCAACCATCGTTGTTGCAAATATTATTGAAATTACCATCCACGTACCTGCAATTATTCTACCTAATAAAGTTATAGGAGCTGTATCTCCATAGCCAGTTGTACTCATAGTTACAATGGCTAACCACATACCTGTTCCAATCCCTTTTACAGGGTTTTCTGAAAATTGTTCTGGCGATTTTTTACGCTCTGCTAGCCACAACAATGCACCTACAAATGCAAGTATAATTAAAAACACTCCTACAGCCATTAACAGTTTAATACTAAAAAGCGGTTTAATTTTTTGCCAAATACTTTGATCGTTAATACGTGAGATTATAGAGATACTAGAGTTGTAAAATGGTTGCGAAAACTGCATTGTTTCCATACGTTTAGCAGTAATACTTATTGGACCAACTACTAAATCAATTTTATTTTGATTTAATGCGTGCAACGCATCATCAACATTACCAAAAGCAGTGTACTTATAATTCCAGTTTTTTTCTTTTGCAATAGTCTCCCAAATCTCAACTGCGATTCCAGTTTTGGTTTCTGTAAACACAAAAGGCTCACTACCAGCAATGCCTACGTTTAATATTTTAGTAGATGTATCTAATACTTTTTCTTGTGAAATTAAAGGATTAACCCAATACACAACTATTAGAAATAAAAAGAGTGGTTTTATAGTCATTTACTCTGGTTAAATTACTTTATTGTTAAAAAAAGCAATATAATTAATTTAATACGAAAACGGTTTGAATTTGTATCCAAACCGTTAACATTTTTATCTTAAAATAGGTGAGATTTAATTAGTTTTTAAAAACCGTTTTACCGTTTTTTATTAGTTGGTAATTATCTCCTTTTCCTCTTAATTCGTAATCTTCGTTTTTGTACCAAATACCAGAGGCTGCTTTTTCGGCAACTAAATCAATTTGTTCGCCTCCATTTAAATAGACTTTAACAGTACCCTGAGTATTATTAAACGTCATATCTAAGGTTTGACCTTCTTTATTTTTAATATTACTTTTTACTATATCATCTTTATGCTCAAAAATAACTTCTCCATTTTTTGATAATTGAATATCATTACCCTTTCCTCTTAATTCGTAGTTTTCATTTTTATACCAAATACCTGAAGCTGGTTTTTCTGAATTTAATTCAATAGATTCTCCATTAAGGTTTAGCACTGCAGTCCCTTTTGTATTATTAAATACCATTTCTAGAGTCTTCCCTTCTGTGTTAGACACTGTTGTTTTTATTATATTATCTTTAGGCATCTCAACAGTTTCGGTTATTGAAGTGTCTGTATTGCTTTGCTTTGGTGTGTCTTTACATGCAATTAAAAATAATGCTGAAAGTATTACGATTGGTAAAATTGTTTTTGTCATGTTTTTAATTTTTCTAATTATTTATATGAAATATATTGAACAATAAGAATGCCAATTGCTACCACTAATATTATAAGAATTTGTTAATTATTCTGCTTAAAAAACAGTTTATTCAAAACACCAAAAACTCATTGAGTTAGACCTTTAAATCTTCAATATTCCAACCAGCTAATTTTGCACCAGCTTGGTAACTGCTCTCCAAAAAGTCCATTATATCTTGTTTTGGATTATCGCTATTTAAAATATCCTTGTAAAGTAAAAGCGCCATCGGACTTCCGTTAGAATCCTGCCATTTAGCACTTTTTGGATGCAATGGTTCTTTGTCAATCCCTTTTGGCGATGGATAGGTATAAGAATAAAACGCAGGTTCCTTAATGGTATCATCACCAAACCAAAGCCCAAAGCTTATAACCTCATGTGAGTATGCTTCTTTTTCAACCTGAGAGACATCTCCCATATCTGGTGCTCTTGCACCAGAAAAACGTGTAACCACCAAATCGAGATGATGCCAGTACATATGAACAGGACAGGTTTTGCTATATGATTTGCCACTAAACTCTTTAAAAATCATATCTACTTGCAGCATTATATTCCACGCTTTATGCACTGCCATTTTATTGTAAGTGTGGTATTGCTTACACTCACTAAACGGAATACTATCGGATAAATCGTAAGGTATTGCCAAAATATCGAATTTAATATTCAGCTCGTTTAAAATAGTTTTTAAATTTTGGTAGAAATCAGCCACTGAAAGTCCATCTTGCAAATTAAAAGAACGTGTTTCTCCTTTACTAGTCCATACAATAAGTTTATGATCTATAAAATCGAAAGCCACTTCAAACGTAAAATCTTTATTAGGAATTGCGCCTGTAGCAATACCAGTTTTGGTAACGTACAATGTGATGTGCCACCAATGATTATCTTTTGGCATTAACGACATACGTAATTTACCTACAATTTGTAAATAGCGATGTAGTGTTTCCTTTGTGTCTAGCCAATCTTCTAATGGAAGTGCTGGAAATATATTGCTGTTATTCATAAAATGTCTGATTTTTTTTTAAATTAAAAACGATGAATGTATGACGACCTTAAAGTTTATCATAACCTTTAAATTTTGGGCTAACAATACGTTTCCACTCTGGATGTTTTTTAATATACGCAAAAACATAAGGACAAAATGGCAATAATGCTATATTGTTGTCCTCTAGATAATGCAATGTCTTTTCTACAACTGCTGCTGCTGCTCCTTTTCCTGATAATTCTGGATCGGTTTCGGTATGCACTAAAGCAATCTGACTACCATATTCTTTATAATCTATAAATGCAAAGTGTCCATCAATTTCTATTTCAAAACGTTTTTTGTCTTCATTTTTCACTAATGGAATGTCTATATATTCTGATTTCATCTCTTATGGTTTTAATTGAATTTGTACTAATCTTATAAAAAAAAGGGACTGATTTAAAGTTAAAAAATCAATCCCAATTAATACATTATAAGTTGTTAATTATTGCTTAATAAACTGTACATCTACAACCAATTTTACTTTATCTGAAACGACGATGCTTCCAGCTTCTGTAACTGCACTCCAAGTTAAATTGAAGTCTTTTCTGTTTATCTGACCTGTAATTTCGAAACCAGCTTTTGTTTGTCCGTAAGGATCTACTGCTACACCATTAAAGTCGGCATCTAAAGTCACTTCTTTTGTAACGTCCCTTATAGTTAAATCGCCAATTAGGTGTTCGCCATCAAATGATTTTGAAACAAATTTTAGTTCCGGAAATTTTTCAGAATTGAAAAAGTCATCCGATTTTAAATGTGTGTCTCTGTCGCTGTTTTTTGTATTTATAGATGCTGTTTTTGCACTAAATTCAAATTTTGCATTCGTAAAATCATCTCCATGTGTTTTAGCTGATGCTGAAAAATCTTCAAAATGACCTGTTACAGTTGAAATCATCATGTGTTTTACCTTAAAAGCAATTTCTGAATGTGCGTTGTCTATTAACCAATTTGTGTTTGTTTCCATTGTTATAATTTTTAGTGTTGAATTTATTTATTTTAACTATTTCTGTTTTTCGATATTAAATAATCTAAAGAGTATTTACCTGCTCCTATTAGTGCAATGGTTAGATAGATGACTGCATAAAGCAATGCGAATTCTTGCTTCCCAAATCCATCGTTGATATGCACAACAAAAGCAGCAACAAGCATTGTGATTAATAAAGGAATAGCAGCAAAACGCGTTCCTAGACCTATAATTAATAGAATTGAGCACAATACTTCAGAAAATATTGTAAGTGCTAAAGATAATGTTGCACCAACTCCCATAGGATCTGGAAATTGTATAGGCTCGCTACCAAATAAAGTTTCCATTTTTCCCCAACCATGCGTTAGCATAAAAACACCAATTACAACTCGTAATATTAAAAGTGCAACGCTCACATTGTTTGGATATGCACCAGGACTAAATAGGTTTTTTGTTATTTGTTTCATTGTTTATTAGTTTTATAATTATTGCTTGTTTTTAAATTCCTACTAAAGCGTCATTGGTACTTCCATTAAAAGTACACGAGCATCTTCTGAAGCTGTTACGTTTACTTTGTCTGTGTCCCAAATTCCTATTCCATCTCTTTTTGATAATTTTTCGCCATCGATTTCTACGTCTCCTTCAAGGATAAAAGCATAGACTCCGTTGCCTTCTTTTTTCAGTTTATAAGTCTCTGAATTTCCTTTGGTAAAATTGCCTATATGAAACCAAGCATCTTGGTTAACCCAAACGCCTTGATCGTCTTTATTAGGCGAAAGCACTTGATAAAATGCATTGTCTTTTGCAATTTCCCTAATTGAAACTTGATCGTAACGTGGCTCTAAATTTTTCTCTTTTGGGAATACCCAAATCTGAAGAAATTTCACTTCCTTGTCTTTATTTTTATTGTATTCGGAGTGTGTTATACCTGTTCCAGCACTTAATACTTGTACATCACCTTCTTTAATAACTGCGACATTTCCCATACTATCCTTGTGCTCTAAATCGCCTTCTAATGGAATTGAGATAATCTCCATGTTTTGATGTGGATGTGTGCCAAATCCCATTCCTGGTGCAACTATATCGTCGTTTAAAACACGTAGTACGCCAAAATTCATTCGGTCTGGATTGTGATAATTTGCGAAGCTAAAAGTATGGTGTGAGTTTAGCCAACCATGATTTGCTACACCTCTTGTGTCTGCTTTGTGAATTATTGTATTCATAGTTTTTATAGTTTTATTTGGTAAATGATTGAATCCTACTTGTTCCATTAATGTGTCGTAAGTAGATTTTACAGGTTCGTTAGTTTCCGCTTTTAGTATTTGTGGTGCTATTGCACCAGCAACACCTGTTAAAAATGCGTTTTTAATAAATTTTTTGCGATCCATTTTCTTTACACTTTAATTACAATGCAAAGATGGGACGATTTAGAAGTGTGTGGAATATTAAAAAAAGGGATTAACTTATGAAAATCCGATATTTGTATAAAAATCAGGCATTAACCTCATTTTTTTTGAAGTTTGAAGGCGAAACTTGTGTGTGCTTTTTAAAAAATGCACTAAAATTGGCTGGTTCATTAAAACCTAAATCAAAACCGATTTCTTTTGCAGATAACTCTGTAAAATAGAGCAATCGTTTTGCTTCGGTTATTATTCTTGCTTGAATATATTCTTTTGCTGTTTTTCCAATTTTAGATTTGATGACTCTGTTTAAATGATCTGGTGTGATATGAAGTACATCTGCATAATAGGTAGTAGAATGCTCTGTTTTATACTTACTATTTACAGCTTTTTTAAAGTCTCTAATAAGATTGTCTCCTGAGGTATCAACATCAGATTCTATTGGGTTGATAGAACAAATATTATTACATTCTATAAGTAACAACTTTAAAAATGCACCAATAGACAGGTGTTTCATATTTGAATCGCCATGAAATAAATCAAAAATTTGATTGGTATAAGCTACAATGGTTTCAAATTGTTGTTGATTTGGCATTAAAGGCGGACTTTGACCATAATTCTGAAACAGGTTTAAACTATCTATAAACGATAATGGGATGGAGTTTTGAACTAGAAACTGATTAGAAAAAGTCATTGCAAAACCATAGGATTTATCTTGTTCAACAACCTGATGTACTTGGCCTGGAGCCACAAAATAGATTTGTTGTTTTGCTAACTTATAGGTATTAAAATCGATTTTATGCTCTCCATTTGCTTCTCTAACAATTAAAACAGTGTAATAGTTATGTCTGTGAGGCTCATCTACTTCACCATTTCGTTTGGTGTAAATGGCTTCCATTTTAGATATGCCGAAATGGACATTATCTTCAGTTGCATTTACTTTTTGATATGTTTTAACATTATCCATTATATAAACTTCGTATTTTCTATTTACCGACGTTAATAGCTACACTAAATTAAATGCTACTTTAAGCCCATCAATAATATTAGCCACAGCAACAGCAGAAAGGATTAAACCCATTACTCTACTGATAACGCTGGCTCCAGCGTCTCCAATAATTTTATGTACTTTACTGGCTAATAGTAACAATATTAGGACAACAATTAGAACACCCATTAAAACTAAACTTAGCTGAAATTGCTCCCAAATACTATATACAGAGTTTTTAGTTAGTAATACAACTCCAAGCATTGCTCCTGGTCCAGCTATGGAAGGCATAGCCATTGGAAAAATAGCTGTTTCAACAGTGTTTTTTATTGTTTTTATTTCCGACTCTGGCTTACTATCACCAAAAATCATACTTAGTGCAAAAAGAAAGAGTACAATGCCTCCAGCAATTTGAAAAGATGCCAAAGAAATATTAATAGCATTGAGAATTAATTCTCCAACAGCAATAAAAAACACAAGAATTAATGCCGAAATAAAAACAGATTTAAAAGCAATATGCCTTTTCTCCTTCTCATTAAAATCCTTTGTTACTGCAATAAATACTGGTACAGACCCAATTGGATCTATAACAGCAAACAGAAATATAAAAGCAGCTGTAAGTTCATGCATAGTTAATGGTTGTTCGTCTATTTGTTTACTTTATCTCCTTTTTTTCTTGAATGTATTAAAAAAAACGCAATCAAAAACATTAAGAGTTTATTTTTTAATGTTTTTTGACTGCGCTCAATATAAAATTCTAAGTTATTTATAGACTTTTTACAAATCCACTTAGAAGATTATTTTAAATAAGAATTAAGCATCCAAAGAGTCTTTTCTGTTTCAGAAATATAATCACTCATTAGGCTCACAGTACCTTCATCATCTGCATCTCCTGCTAAAGAAAGGATTTGACGTTCTCTTGTGATTAAAGTCGAGAAGTTTTTTACAATAATTTCCACACATTTATTTCCATCCGAAATACTTTTTGCCTCTTTAATTTCAGTAGTTTCAAGATAATCTGTGTAAGTGTGTAGTGGTTCTCCTTCGAGTGTTAAAATACGCTCTGCGATTTCATCGATTTTTACAAAGGCATCGTTGTATAATTCTTCAAATTTTGTGTGCAATTCAAAAAATTCTTTACCTTTAATATTCCAATGAAAACTTCTTAAATTTTGATAAAAAATTTCGTAATCTGCTAGTAAAATATTAAGTTCTACAACTAATTTCTCGGCTTTGTTTCTATCTATTCCTACTAAATTTTTCATGTGTATTTATGTTTTTTAATCTCTTCAAAGATAGCCAAATTTTGTCATTTTATTAATGAGACTTATTGGTTATTTCTGTAAATTAAGTAATCTTTAACATCTTGTTTGTCTTAGATTGTTTTAGCAAAAAAAATACACTAAAACGTCTCTTACAGTTATTCTTAAATAAGTAAAGGAGGCATAAAAAATAACAATTTGTTAATGGAACTTCTATGAGTGTTCTAGTTGTAGTTTATCTCTAAAATTTTAAAAATACGATCCTCTTTTGCCAACTTTAAAATGGCTTTATCTCCAACTGTTTTATTTATTAATAGTTTTGCTAATGGTGAAACAAAAGATATTTTACCTTTAGAAATATTGGCTTCATCAACGCCTACAATTTGATAGTTTTGCGTTTTTTTTGTACTACCAATTTTTAGTGTTACTGTTGCACCAAAACGTACTTCGTCTTGCGGTTGTGCATCTAATTGAATAATTTTTGCTGTAGAAATTCTATGATTTAGCAACTGTAGTTTCGCGTTTATAAAATTAATGGCTATTCGCCTATCTTTTTCGTTAGCTATATCTAGATGTTCAATTTTATTTAAAAACTCCTGTTTTTCGGTTAAAAGTGCATCCATACCATTTTGTGTGACATAATTGGTTATACCTACTGGCAAATCTGCTCTTGGTGGTACTATAGGAATTTCTTCTTGGTCGTCTTCTTTTACAAATCCTCTACTCATAATTAATTCTATTATTTTTTAATAAAACTATGACTAAAATTAAATAGGCTGCAAACGTCCATTTACAGCCTATTACTAATCTATTAAAAATGAATTTAAGCTACTCTTGCTTTACGTTTTTTCATTTTTTTCTCTTCTAATTTTTTTAGAATTTTTTCTTGTCGTTTTTGGTTTAGTTCTGCTTTTGTAAGCTTCTTTCTTAACTTAGCCATGATAGTATTATTTTAGATTATTAAAAAAAACAAACATTGCTTTAACTCCTTGTAATCCATCTATTATTTTAATTGCGAGTATAGATTCTCAATATGTTTTGAATTGAAAAATCTTAAGTAAATAATAATGTAAATGAGTTGTTCAGGCACACTCGTCATGCCTGATTAATTCAGAAAGATAAGTTTTCTTTTTTGAAGAATATCAAAATAAAAAAAAGCAAAACACATGTTATAAACAAGCGTCTTTAAGGTATTTTGTAGTTGATTTTTTTTAAATTGATTCATTGTTTTATAATACTTTATATAAAAGATAAATATAACAAATATCTTTCAATTTACCTAATAAAACCCTTAGGTTTAATACTATTAAATGTAGTTGTTTTTTACAGTTTAAAAACCTTACTATTAAGTATTAAAAAAGAGAACTTCAATTTTATTAAAGTCCTCTTTTTTGCTATTAATTAACTATAATTTAAATTGCTTTTGCTCCTGCTTCTGCAACTGTATGATCGTTTTCTACAGAGCTTCCACTTACTCCAATAGCTCCAATGATTTCGCCTGCTGCGTTTTTAATTGGTACACCACCTGGAAATGAAATTAATCCGTTGTTTGAATGTTCGATATTATACAAAGGTTGTCCTGGTTGTGATAATTCACCAATAATCCCTGTATTCATATCAAAAAAACGAGCTGTTTTTGCTTTTTTAATTGAAATGTCTAAAGATCCTAACCATGCACCATCCATACGACCAAATGCGACTAAGTTTGCACCTGCATCTACAACTGCTATATTCATTTTTGTATCTATTGCTGTAGATTTTTGTTTTGCTGCTGCAATTGCTTTTTCTGCTTGTGCTAATGTAATATTCATATTATTTTGTTTTAGTATTATTATTATTCTCATGCAAAGATACATTGAGAGTTAAGGTATCTTGTTACTAAAACAGTTCAGTAGCTTATGAAAAAAGGTCAATTTACAAAATTCAGTCGTAGTCGCAGTTTTTAGTTGTATTGCTTATTGATGTTTGTACACTTGTAAAGACTGAATTTTTGTAATAACAAAAGTCAGGTAAAAATCAATTTTTAGGAAGGTATTTCGCTAGGATTAAACCCAAATTTGTTTTTGAATGCAATACTGAAGTTTGACAAATTGTTGTAACCAAAATCTAAGTAAATGTCCGAAGGTCTTAAATCGCTTTGCTCTAATGTTTCTTTTGCTTTTAGAAGTCGTTTGTCCTGAAGCCATTTGCCAGGTGAAACTTTGTATTCTTTTATAAAGCTTCGCTTAAAAGTAGATAAACTCATGTGGCATAAAAAAGCAATTTCTTCTAACTTTAAATTAGAATATACATTGCTTTCTATCACTTTTTTAAAAGATGAAACTTCTTTTGAAATTAAAGATTGTAAGTAGTATTCAAATTGGGTTCCGTATTTATTAATAAGGTATAGTAATAACTCTTCGAATTTTACCGACAATAAATTATCTTTAAAAATTGCAGGCGCATCTGTAATTGTAGATAGAGTATTTAAATAGGATAAAATATAATCATCATTTTCAATAACAAAATAGGCATCATCATTATTAGATTGAATATTGCTAGTATGCTTTTTTAAAAAGTCCGAAAGTTTAGAGTCTGAAAAAAATAATAACTTACAATAATAATTAGCGTCTGTATCTAATAATTCTGTCCAAAGCCAATTTCCCTTTTTAAGTAACAAGGATTGATTTTTGTTTACAGCAACTGAAGCATCAGCAAAATGAACCTGCTTTTTGCCAACTTGCAGAAAGCTAAACATGTGCATACTGAGGTTCACTTTGCTTTTTACAACATTGTTTAACATTTTAAAGTCATACACAAAAACATCCTGCTCTTTTTTTGAGTCTTTATAGAAAATCTCTGGTATGTTTTCTATTGCCATTTAAACCTTATTAGTACTTGTTCTTAAAATTAAATACCCAATAATTGCAGAAATAAACGACCCAATTAGAATGCCTATTTTGGCAGAATCTATATATTCTGGTGTAGATGCAAATGCTAAACTTGCAATAAATATTGCCATTGTAAATCCAATTCCTGCTAAAAATGCAACACCAATTATTTGTTTAACACTTATATCGCTTGGTACTTCAATCCATTTAAGTTTTTTTGCAAATAGAACAAGAGAGGTAATCCCAATACCTTTTCCTAACACTAAACAAATTATAATGTTAGTTACTAAAGCTGTATCTAAATACGCAGAACTATCAATAACCACTCCTGCATTTGCTAAAGCAAATATTGGAATAATAAAATAAGCCACCCAACCATGTAGATTATGTTCTAAATGCTGCAAAGGCGATTGAAATTTATTGGACCAATCCTCCAAATCATCCATAGCTTCAACTTGTTCTATTGATAAAATTGGTTTTTTTAAAACACTAGCCTGTTTAATATCCTCGTAAATACTTTCTAGTTGTGAGATAAATGTTGAGGTGTCTATTTTTTGTTGAATAGGCACAGAAAAAGCCAGCAAAATACCTGCAACCGTTGGATGAATACCTGATTTTAAGAATAAAAACCAAATGATTATACCAAAGAAAAACATTAAAAATTTTGAATAGAACCCTTTGTAAGACAGAAAGTACAGCACTGCTAACATTGCTAAAGCAATAAATAACAAGGTCATATTAATAGAACCGCTATAAAACAAAGCTATAACTAAAACTGCTCCAATATCATCTACAATAGCAAAAGCAGTTAAAAATATTTTTAAACTTAATGGCACACGCTTTCCAAGAACATTTAACACTGCTAATGAAAAAGCAATATCCGTTGCCATTGGAATTCCCCATCCTTTAGTAGTATCTGGGTTTTGATTTAAAACTAAAAAGAAAATTACTGGAATTAACATACCTCCTAAAGCACCTACTAATGGAAAGGCTATTTTTTTCATAGAATTGAGTTCGCCTATCATCAATTCTCTTTTAATCTCTAAACCAATAAGGAAAAAGAAAACAGCCATTAATCCGTCGTTTATCCAGAGGATTAATGGTTTTTTAAATTCAAAACTATCGGTAACCATTCCTATTTCATATTGCCAAAGTTTTGTATAATATTCTCCGAAAGATGAATTTGCCCAAACCAAGGCTAAAATTGTTGTTAGCAGTAATAAAATACCACTAAAACTTTCAATTTTTACGAATTTTTGAAATGGTGTGAGGAAGACTCTTTTTATCATCTATTTTATTTGTTTATTTCTGTTTAAATTAAAAATTTAAATATAACCTATATTTAAAGAAAAGGCGATAATAACCTCACCAACTTTTCCCATAAATGGATATATTTTGGTCTATTTAACCAAGTTTCTGCATCGATTAATGTAGAGACTTTTAGATCGTTTTTAAAAGCTTCAGTTAATTGTGCTGCAATGTTTTTGCTATATACCATAGCATTGACTTCAAAATTAAGGTCAAAACTTCTGTAATCCATATTTGCAGAGCCTACTATCGCCAAATCATTGTCAATAACCATTGTTTTTGCGTGAACAAATCCTTTGTTATACTTATAGATTTTTGCGCCAACTTGAAGCAACTCTGTATAATAGGCACTTGCTGCTGCATTTACTATTTTAGAATCGGATTCGCCTGGAATAATAATTTTAACATCCAATCCGCCTTGTATAGCTATTAATAAGGCGTCCATTAAACTTTCGTCTGGTATAAAATACGGACTTGTAATGTATATTCTCTCTTTTGCAGAACTTATAGCTTCTAAAAGTGAGTAAAAAATAACAGGTTGCTTACTATCTGGTCCTGAAGCTGCTATTTGTACTATTTCATTTTCTATGCTTTCTTTTTCTGTATTATCTATAAAATAAGTTTCGGAATATTGAAATGGTACTTTACTACAAAAATTCCAATCTCCCATAAATAGATATTGTAAATAGGCTGTGGCTTGACCTTTAATCATTATATGCGTGTCTCGCCAATATAAATGATTGTCCTTTTTTAAATCGTTTCGGTATTTATCACTCATATTTATGCCACCAACAAAACCAACAATACCATCTATAACTATTATTTTTCTATGGTTTCTGTAATTCAATCGGTTTGCAAGAGCATACCATTTTATTTTATAAAAAGGTGCGGTTTGGATGCCAGCATCATTTAATTTTTTAATAAACGTCTTTCCAAGGCTATGGCTTCCAAAATCGTCGTACATAAAACGTACCTCAACACCTTGCTTTGCTTTTTTAATGAGTAGGTCTGCAACTTGGTTACCAGTAATATCATCTTCATAAATATAATATTCTATATGAATATGAGATTTTGCGTTTTCTAAAGCTTTTAATAATTCTGGGAATTTTTCTTCGCCATTAATTAAGAGTTTTACTTCATTATTTCCTGTTAAAGGACTGTAACCAGCACGACGAATAAACTCTATTAAAGTTTTACTTTTTTGTGGAATTAAACCTGAATTGCTTACTGTTTCAGAATAGGTATTTAGTTTGTTTCTGATGCTAGCGCGAAGCGATTCGTCTTCAACAATTTTTTTAGAGTATAATTTTCGTTTTCTATAATTTACACCTACGGAAAAATAGAAAATCATTCCCAAAATAGGTACAAACACAATAAATAATATGTAGGATAGAGTTTTGGTTGTACTCCGAGTATCATAAAGTACTCTAGCAACTATTATAATAACAATGAGTATGTATATGATTTCTCCTAGTAAAATCCAATTCATTAATAATTCTATTTATGGTATTGGTGAAATTTTAAAAACAGTAAACTGAAACGGTTTTACTTTTTGTTAAACGTTGGATAAGGTATGTATTCTTTGTCGTCGCCTTCAATTTTATCAAATTCCTGATCTTTCCATTTTTGTTTTGCTTCGGCAATTAATTCCTTATCTGAAGACACAAAGTTCCAATCAATAAAACGTTCTTCAGGAAAAGGTTCGCCTCCAAAAATATAAATCGTACTATTTTCTTGAATGGTAAATTCGCAAAGCGTACTGTCTTTGGCTACTAACAATTGCTTTGGTTCATAAATATGACCTTCACTCTCAATAGCACCTTTAAGTATATATAAACCAGCTTCTCCATAAAGCGCATTACCAATATTGACAACTTGTTTAGTTTTGCTTTTTATTTCAATCATAAATAACTTACTAAACACTGGTACTGGCGATTTTTTACCAAAAGCTTCACCTGCCACTAATTTGAACTCTAAATCTCCATCAGTCCAACTAGGAATATCTTTTTCTTCAATATGAGAAAATTTTGGATCCATCTGCTCCAAACCCTTTGGTAATGCTACCCAAATTTGTAAACCATGCATAAATAATGGTGAATCTCTAAGATATTCTGGTGTACGCTCAGAATGTACAATGCCTTTTCCTGCAGTCATCCAATTGACTGCTCCTGGCTTTATTTCTACTTTATTACCCAAAGTATCGCGATGCATGATACTACCCTCGAATAAAAAGGTAAGGGTTGAAAGTCCAATATGTGGATGAGGCAACACATCAAAATTTTCGCGTTCATTCATTTTAACTGGTCCCATGTGATCGATGTAAATAAAAGGACCAACCATTCGTTTTTGACGAAAAGGTAATAAACGACCAACCATAAAACTTCCAATGTTGGTAGCTCTTTCTTCTATAATTAATTTAATATTTGACATAATTATTTTCTTTCTGGTCTGTTGAGTTTTTGTACTAATTTAAACGATGCATAATCTGCATAGATTCCGTAGGCGTTTACCAAAAGTCCTTTTATTTTACCATCTTTTGAAGAAATAGCGTATAAAACGCTTTCGTTATCTACATCAGACATTTCTTCGAAACGGTATTTTTCATCTATATTAAATTCGTCTGGTTGTAATTGGCATTGAATTTCTGCACACTCTATGAACTCTTCTTTCATATTAAAATTATAGGTGTAACCTTTTTCTGTAAGGTCATTGATAGCTACAGATAAACTTGAATATTTCCCCATTTTTATAAAAGTATTAATTGTTTTTTATTTAATAGTCCAAATAGAACCATTTTTTGTGTTTAGTTTTTGCAATTTCCCTTTTTCTGAAAGTTCATTCAATAGTGTTTCACTTTCATTTCTTGGTGTTCCTGAAAGTTCAGAATATTCTTTTGCAGTAAGTGAATGGTATTTTGAAAACAATGCTTCCCAATTTTTACTGTATTCACTTTTTGTAGCATTAGGATTTAGTTTTAGAATTGCCATTTCGTAAAACGCATAAGGTCTGGTGCCATAAACGGTTTCTGTATTTCCTGCATCATCTACAAAGAATATGGTAGGAAATCCTCGTACTCCAAGTTCTCTTCCTAATTTTAAATCTTCCGCAAATAACTCTTTTGCTTTGCCTTCAAAATCGGTTTTTAATTGTTCTACATGTAGTCCAACAGTTTTTGCTGCAGTTGCTAAATGTTCCCACTTTGCAATATTTTTCTTTTTCAAGAATACCATTTCTCTAATTTCGCGCATAAACAAATGTGCTTTGTCTTGGTCTTGAATCTGTGCAGCTTTAAACGCTATTGAAGGAGGATAGGACGAATCTAAAGGGTCTTCTAACCAAAGGTCTCCATCAATTGGCATATCGTAATGCACACTGACTTCGTCCCAATGCGAAGCCACATCAGATGGTTTTCCAATACCACCACTGTTGTAACTCCAATCTGGTAATAACCCTCCCATTCTATAGTCTATGTCAATGGCATTGCCATATTCTAGTTTGAGTTTTCGTAATTGTGGTTCAATTCCCCAACACGACGAGCAAATAGGATCTGTATAATAAGTGAGTTTTAGAGATTTCTCTGTGGATTGCACGTTACTTTTAGATGACGTATTTATGGTTTCATCTGTAGTTTCACACATTCCTGTTTCTATATCGCATAACAACGGATTGTTATTTAATTTTTCATTCTCCATAGTTCTATCTTTTTAATTTTTAACAAACTGTATTTTTAGTGTTTCACTTCTTCCGATGAAGCAAATTCTTCCATTTTGGTAATCAAATTATTTTCAACTGTATAAATCTGAACCCAATTTTGTTTTAGTTCTCTTCCTGATCGTTTTACTTTTTGATGCTCGCGTCCTAAAACTACAACTGTATTGCCTTCTGATATATACTGAAGCGGCTCAAAGTTAATAATCTCAGTCCTTTCCATAATATTAGTATAAAAAGCTCTAACACCTGCTTTCTTTTCAAACCGTCCTTTTGGGATAATTTGTGTGCCATGATAAATCCAAACAGTATCGTCTGAAACGGTTGCAACAAATTTATCTGCATCGCCACTGCTAAATGCAGCGAACATATTTTCTACTACTTTTTTTGCTGGATTTTTCATGTATTATTCAATTAAATGTTACTATCTCTTTTGTTTATATTAAAAAGAATGATTGGTCAGTATCTGGTAGTAAATTTTACACTATACACTTGTAATTTGTAAGCAGTAATGGGTCTTAAACAATACAGTTTTGCCACAACCCAAGCAGCTTGTAGTTGGTAGTGTTTTCAGTTTGCCCAGAAAACTACCACAAAAAAGGGCTGATACTCGCTCCAATCATTCCGCCTTTCGGCTTTTTTTTAATTATTTTAATTCTGTAAGCCAATTTAATTCTTGAATCTTACTATCAATTTCTCTAAATTTTCTTCCTGTTTGATCCATTTCAATTTGTAACTTTTTAATATCGATGGTTGTTTTAAGGTTAGATTCGCCACTATTATTTACTTGAGCAGCGAACCTAATGTTTCTTAATTTTTCTGAAAGCATTTTTAAAGTATCTCGTTTTGCAAGAGCTTCCATAAGTGAACCTTCGCCTTTAATAATTGTTTCATTATTGGTTTTATTAATTCTAACAACCAAGACTTCTAAATCTTGAATTGCTATTCTTAATTGCGCCAATATTTTATCTGGATCTTCTTGTGGTTTTTTATTGTCAGATACAATTAAAACTGGTCTTATTCTATTTTGAAGATGTTCTATTTTCTTCATTAAATCTGAACGCAACAAAAGTGCTTCAGCAAGTTTCATTTTTTTATTTTCTTCTAACATTATATTCGCTTGAAAAAGTTATTAAATTAATGTCTTGGACACTTAGATATTGGATTATTATCTGCTTTTGGTGCCCATTTATTATAAGGCGACATATCAAAACTATTAACCTCATCCATTGTTAAGCCTAATGCTTTTGCAACGCCTTGTCCATATTCAGGATCAGCTTTATAACAGTTTCTAATATGACGGATTTGAATAAATTTTTCTGCTCCACCTACTTGTGCTGCAGTATTATCAAACAATAACTGATCTTTTCCATCGGCTTTGATTATACGGAATAAATCACCTGGTTGTGTGTAGTAATCTTCATCATCATCCCTAAAATTATGAGCATAAGCGTCTCCATTTAACTCCAAAGGAGGGTCTTTAAACTCTGGTTGTTCTTGCCATTCGCCATAACTATTTGGCTCGTAATGTAAAGTGCCTCCATGATTTCCATCTACACGCATCGTTCCATCTCTATGGTTAGAATGATAAGGACATGTTGGTTTGTTTACAGGAATCTGATAGTGGTTTACACCCAATCTATAACGTTGCGCATCTCCATAAGAAAACAAACGTCCTTGTAACATTTTATCTGGTGAAAACCCAATTCCTGGAACCACATTTAATGGATTAAAAGCGGCTTGCTCTACATCTTGAAAATAATTTTCCGGATTTCTGTTTAATTCGAATTCGCCAACAGGAATAAGCGGAAAATCTTTTTTAGACCATACTTTGGTTAAATCAAAAGGATGAAAACGGTATGATTTTGCTTCTTCCTCTGTCATTACCTGAACAAATAGTTTCCATTTCGGGAAATCTTTTGCTTCAATAGCATCAAAAAGGTCTCTTTGAGACGATTCTCTATCCACTCCTACAAGCTTTGCAGCTTCTTCATCAGATAAGTTTTCAATGCCTTGTTGCGATACAAAATGAAACTTTACCCAATGTCTAATATTGTCTTTATTAATAAAACTAAAAGTATGACTTCCGAAACCATGCATGTGTCTATAACCTCTTGGAATACCACGATCACTCATAGTTATGGTGACTTGGTGTAAAGATTCTGGAAGTAGCGTCCAGAAATCCCAGTTATTATTGGCACTTCTTAAATTGGTTTTAGGATCGCGTTTTACGGCACGATTTAAGTCGGGAAACTTCATTGGATCGCGAAAGAAAAATACAGGTGTATTGTTTCCTACTAAATCCCAAATCCCTTCTTCTGTATAAAATTTAAGTGCAAAACCTCTAATATCTCTTTCTGCATCTGCAGCACCTCTTTCTCCAGCAACGGTAGAAAAGCGACTAAACATTTCGGTCTTTTTACCAATTTCACTAAAAATTTTAGCTTTTGTGTATTTAGTTATATCGTGTGTTACTGTAAACGTACCAAAAGCACCAGATCCTTTTGCGTGCATGCGTCGCTCTGGAATAACTTCGCGATCAAAATTTGCCATTTTTTCAAGAAACCAAGCATCTTGCATTAGCATTGGTCCTCGTGGTCCTGCAGTTTGTACATTTTGATTATCTCCAACTGGTGCTCCAGTTTGTCTTGTGAGTTTTGATTTGTTATTTTTCATTTTAGTTGGTTTTAAAAGTTTTTTTTAAATAAATAGTGCAGCAAAATTCTACAATCAGCTATTAATTAAGACTTTTTAATTTTACTTTAAAATACTAATATTTAACCATGAATACAAGTTAAAAAATTCATTAATTGGTTAATGTTTGTTAAAACTAAATATCTTCAAATTCGTGATTTAAACACGAGGTACTAGTTTAGGATTTACTTTCTTTTCTCTAATTAAATAAATACCTAATAAAATTAACAAGCCACCAAAAACATACCAAATGGTAAATTTTTCGCCGTCTATTATTCCCCAAATAACAGCAACAATTGGTAATAAATAACTGGCAGTACTTGCAAAAACAGCTGATGTTTTTTGAATTAGCTTATAATATAGTAACATGGCAATTGCAGTTCCAAATAGGGTTAAAAACGATAAATAGCCTAGTGGTTTAATAACTTCTGGCGTTAATTTAAAATTTTGAATAAAACCAGTAAAATATAATATTACAAGTGCTGGTATTGCCCAAATAGTATAAACAGCAGCAGTTAGTTCAACAGCTTTTACCTTTGATGTTCGCTCTGCAATTACAACCGCATTAATTCCATAAGAAGCTCCTGCTAAAACAATGAGCATGGCATAACCAAATTGTGAGCCTTCTGTGTTGGCATCAGAAAAATAGATTAAGCTTGCTGCTCCTACAAAACCAATAAGTGCTCCTACAATTTGTGATAATTTACTCTTAATCCCGAAGAGTAAAAATCCAAATACTAACACAAAAACTGGCACTAAAGAATCTAATATTCCTGCTAACGAGCTACTCACTTGTGTTTGCGCAATAGGAAACAAAAACATAGGTAAAAAATTACCAAAAAAACCAACAACAGTTACCCAAAGTAAAGTTTTTTTAGTCATTTTTTTAATGGCTGGAATCCCAATAAAGGCTAATAATAGTCCAGAACCAATTATTCGTATTGCTCCAATTTCAAAAGGAGAAAAAGCGACTAGCGATTTTTTTATTAACATAAAAGAACTTCCCCAAGTGAGTGTAATTATTAATAATAACATCCAACGATTATTAAGAATTTTGCTCATAATACAAATTATTTTAGTTTATAGTCTTTGACATTACTATTCGTTGTCCATTATCAAAAAAATAATTATCTAAAATGCTATCTCCTTTAAATCCTAAATTTCTATAAATGGTTATTGCAGGTTTATTATCAGGATATACAGTTAACGCAACTTCATTAATATTATAAGGTTTTAAAACTTTAATTAATTGTTCTGTAAGTTTTTTTCCTAAACCTTTACCTCTTGCTTTTTCATGTACTCCAAGCGATAATATCCACCCTCGTTTTTCGTAAGTATTTAAACCTCCAATAATATAGCCTATTATTTCATTTTTGTGTTTTGCAACTAAAAAATAATTGCCAGAGATATCAAACAATTGTCTAACAACAAAAGCTGGATAAGAATCTGTTTTAAATAGTTGCTTTTCAATAACTATAATAGTTTCTAAGTCTGTTAGCTTAGCTTTATTTATTTTTATCATAATTTATTGATTATCCCATTCTCCTTGGATTTCTTCTAAAATATTTTCATAACGCTTTAACAATTCTGCAGAAATGTGTTTAGAAGATTTATGTAAGCTTTTAAGCTGCATTGCCAAGAAAATATTAAACAATCCTGCAAACAAAAAGCTTAAAGCCACTAAAATTATAATACTAAGTCCTGCAAAAAGTGGGTTCCAAATAAGAATAAATGATGCGATAGCACCAATTACTCCAAAAATTAATAGTCCAGTCCAATTTTTACTTCCGTATTTTTTAACATCTAACGCGAATCCTATAGTTGAAATAGAACGAAATAAAATCACAAAACCAATATAAAATGCTAAAGCGGTAATTGATAGCGTTGGTTTTAGCAACAATAAAACACCAACGAATAGTGTAATTATTGCAAATGCTAAGGTCCAAGCATAATTGTCTAATCGGTCTTTGTTAAGTATTGAAAAAATACTTTCTGATAATCCGCTAAACAAAAAAGACAAAGCAAACAATATTGACAACGCTTTTAATGATCCTTCTGGCGAGGATATTACCACTATACCTACAACAACAAAGAAGATACCAACCATTAATGGAATGTACCAATGTTTTATTGTATTTTTAACTGTTTTTAATAACGAAGCTTCCATTATATTATAATTTAAAAAACTCATTTAAACCGCAATTCATTGTTTAAAAGTTTAAATGAGTTTTTGGTTAAAATTATTATTTTAAATATGCAGTGTACATCCAAACAAGTTTTTCTTGTTCACTTATATAATCACTCATTAAAGCATTAGTCCCTTCATCATCTGCATCTGCAGATAAATCGAGAATTTCACGTTGTAGTATGATTATAATTTTTAACGATTCTAGTATGTCTTTAACATCTTTTATTCCGTCTGACACCTCACTACTTTCTTTAATTTTTGCTTCTTTTTGATATACTGAAAATTGGTGATTTGGTGTGTGACCTAATGTTCTAATACGCTCTGCTACATCATCAATTTTAACAAATAGGTTTTCATAAAGTTCTTGGAATTTACCGTGTAGTTCGAAGAATTTCTCTCCTTTAATATTCCAGTGATAGCCTCTTACATTTTGATAAAATATAGAATAATCTGCTAAAAGTTCATTAAGTTTTTCTGCTAGGACTTCTGATTTTTTTATGTTAAGTCCGATTGAATTTAATTGTGTCATTTTTATATTGTTTTAAAAGTTTATTATTTTTAGCTTAAAACCTTGTTTGTTTATTATTTAAGTGCAATTATCCCATTTTTTTGATATTGTGGACTACTCCACCATCTACCAAAATGTCAGTACTATTTATAAAGCGTGAAGCATCTGTTGTTAAAAAACGAATCACTTCTGCTACATCTTCTGGTTGACCATTTCGTTTTAATGGTGTTGCTTGCTTTATCATTTCCATACGCTCTGGATGTTCTTGAGCAGCTTTTAATGCCATTGGTGTTTCAATAACTCCTGGTGAAACAGATACAATTCTTGCTCCTTTTTCTCCCCATTTATTGGCATTTTTAATGGTAAGTAATTGCACACCTCGCTTTGCAAAGTTGTACATCAAATCCGAATTGTTATCTACAAATTTGCTCACAATTTTAAACGAACCTGAATCTTGTGGATTTGCAAGTGCATCATCATACTCTTTATTTGCAGGAACAGTATGTGCCATCATAGACGATAATAAAATGGCTACTGAATCTTTTTCTGCTAATTTGTAAAATGCATCGACCAACAATTCTGTTGCCACTAAATCTATGGTATAAACCTTTTGTAAGTCTTTTACAGTACCACTAACTCCAGCAGTGTGAATAAAGGCTTTTAATGAGCCTTTTTCTGCTACAAATTGTGTTAGTTTATCAATATCACTTTTTGATGTAATGTCACAAGCGATTCCTGACACATCAAATCCTTCTTTTGATAATTTCTGTACAGTATCATCCACTTTTTGTTGCGAATAATCTGTTAATAGTATTGGTTGATTTTTAAAAACTCTTGCACAAGCCTGACCAATGCCTCCTGCTCCACCTGTAATTACTATTAATTTTTTTTGTGCTGTCATTTTATTTCTATTTTACATTTATTAATATCTAGTTATAGCTCCAAAGCCATTAAATTTTGTTAGTTCTCCTTTAGGAAGAAACACAACTTCTCCACCAAAATCCATGTTTAGCTCAATAAGTTCGTCATATATATCATCTATAACCTCTTTATCACTTTTTTGAAAATCTGATACATAAATAATTTCATCATCTTCTATAACAGCTGGTTGAAACAAGTCCTTTTCTATAAAAAGTGTTTGTATTCTTCCTTCTTTTATAGCTTTATAAATATCATTAGTATCACTTAAAAATTTGTTTTGTGTTACTGCTTTAAGTAATTCTGCTTTTCTTTCAGTGTTAATTGTTTTGTAATATGCTTCTATAAGTTTCCATGCTTCGGTTACAATAGCGTGGTCTTTTTCAGCTATTCTGTTATCATTTAAATACATAGGATAAATACTATGTTTTTGATCTGCTACCTTTAAATATTCTGGATAGTTTTCTTCGACTGTAGAAATTAAAACTGGTAATGGATTTTGGTTTCTAATTGTATTAACTTCTTTATCGACTTGATTAAAAAACTCTGCTATTAAATTTCTTTGCCTTGAAGACACCACAGGTTCCATGGTATTTATATTATCAAACTGTGTGTTTTTTATTGGGAATGGCGCTTTAAATTCTTTAACCACCTTATCGTTAAGTGCCTCTATTAAGCGTGCTTCGCTTTGACTTAAAACTAAAATATAATAATTAGATTCAGTATGCATAGCTCTAACCAAATCTCTAGTAGAGAAGGTATTGTCTATAATAACACGATCTGTTACAGGAATTGATAATTTGGTAAATTCTGCAATATCTTTATTTACAAAAAGCACTAAACTGTCTAAATTATGAGCATGATTAATCTTAGTAGCAAGTGTCTTTAACTTTTCAATTAGCACTAGTGCTTCTTTTTTATTTAAACTTGCTAAAAGTCTATTTTCAGTCTCTTTAATTAAATTTTTAAGTACTAATTCGTCTTTTAAAGAATCTGGCTTTGTTCTGTGTGTATTCATTATTATTGTTACACAATTTTCTGAACTTAAGTTTTTAATATTTTTTAATATTGTATTCATTTTTTAAGTTTTTAATTGATTAATAATTTTTTAACTGAACAGTAGAATTTAATTTCTATTTAGATAAGAGTTTTTAAATCCTTTTAATAATGTAGTTGCTAAAGGCATGCCTAATTAATTAACAAAATCAAATAAAAACATAAGTTGCTGGCTAACAATAACTTATATGTATTTACTAAAATAGATAGAAAATCGTGTTGGGTAATTAATACTCTTGACGAGGAGAAAATACCCGATTTTTGTTAGAGTACATCTAATTTTATTAGATGTTTATGCATATATTTATTTTAAAAATAGATAGTATATAAGCTGTAATTTATTTATACTTTAATTGAAAATTGCTAAAAATAGATTCCTTAAATATTTGTGAAATTATAAACAGCATCATTATATTTTATAAATTTGCTGTAATTAAGAAAATGCTTTGAATTATTTAATTTTCTTAAAAAAACTAATGTGATATAGATATGAAAGTTCGCGAATATTTTATTATTATTTCAGTTGTAATTACCGTTTCAATTATTTTACTAGCTCAATTTTGGACTCCAATACTTTGGTTGTTTCTTTTAGTAGGTCCTTTAATTATTTTAGGAATAGTAGATATTTCTCAAACAAAGCATACAATACGTCGCAATTTCCCAGTAATTGGTAGGTTAAGATATGTTTTAGAATCTATTAGACCAGAAATAATGCAGTATTTTGTTGAAACAGATACAGAGGGCAGACCTATAAATAGAATTCTAAGATCTTTAGTATATAGACGAGCAAAAGGACAAAACGATACAGAGCCTTTTGGGACACAGTTAAACATTTATCATTCTGGTTATGAGTGGTTAGAACACTCTATGTATGCTAAAAAAAACCCGCAAAATATAGGCGAGTTCCCTCGTTTACATATTGGTGGTAAAGACTGTAAACAACCTTATTCTTCTAGCTTTTTAAATATTTCGGCAATGAGTTTTGGCTCGCTAAGCGACAATGCAATAATGGCTTTAAATAAAGGAGCAAAAATGGGAAATTTTGCTCATAATACTGGAGAAGGTGGAATAAGTGACTACCATTTAAAACATGGAGGTGATTTAATATGGCAAATAGGAACGGGATATTTTGGTTGCAGAAAAGATGATGGGACATTTAACGAAGTAACCTATAGGGAAAACGCAATAAGGCCAGAAGTTAAAATGATTGAGATTAAATTATCTCAAGGCGCAAAACCAGGTCATGGAGGAATGTTACCAGCAATAAAAAACACAGAAGAAATTGCAAAAATAAGGCATATAAAACCTCACGTAGCTGTGCATTCTCCTCCATCACACTCTGCTTTCGAAGATCCTATACAATTAATGTATTTTATTAAAAAATTACGTGATTTATCCGAAGGTAAACCTGTAGGATTTAAATTATGTTTAGGACGTAAACAAGAGTTTATGGATTTTTGTGAGGCAATGATTGCTACAGATATTCGTCCAGATTTTATTACTGTAGATGGTGGCGAAGGTGGTACAGGTGCAGCTCCTGTAGAATTCTCAAACTCAATGGGAATGCCTCTACGAGAAGGACTTGTTTTTGTACACGATACTTTAGTTGGTTTTGGTTTACGAAAAGATATTAAAGTAATTGTGGCAGGTAAAATCATAACAGGATTCCATATGGCTAGAGCTATTGCCTTAGGAGCAGATGGTTGCAATAGTGCGCGAGCAATCATGTTATCTATTGGTTGCATACAAGCTTTACAGTGTAATAGTAACACATGTCCTGTAGGTGTAGCTACACAAAATAAATCGCTTGTAAAAGGCTTAGTGGTAGATGACAAAGCACCTCGTGCAAAAAGATATCATGATGCCACTATACAAAGTTTCTTAGAGCTTATTGCTGCAGCAGGACTTAATGGACCCAATGAATTAGACCGAAGCCATATAAGTAAACGTGTTGGTAGTTTTGACATAAAAACTTACGATGAAATATATCCTTATGTAGAAGAAGGCTCTTTACTAAACATACATTCTATTCCGGAGGAGTATAAAAAATTCTTTCATTTAACTCGTATAATGAAGTAAAAATATGATTTCTGATTTTTATTTATAAAATCTATTTAGTAGGTCATATAAAATAAATTAAATAACCCACTAAATCTCAATTCATATTTTAAACTATATATCCAATACTATTAATGAGCTAATAGAGTTTTTAAAAAGCACAAGCTTTTCAAAAGCTATTTTAATTGGTGTGTCAATTACTGTGCCTGTAATTTTAGGGATAGCTACAAACCATTTAGATATTGGACTTGCTATTTGTTTTGGTGCGTTTTGGTGCTCGCCAAGCGATGTTAGTGGCAGTTTAAAACATAAACAAATAGGAATACTTTTATCATCACTTCTAGTTGTAATTATAAGTTTTATTGGAGGCTATTTTCATATTTCCAAAGTATTTCTTTTTCCTTTATTAGGTTTTCTTACATTTTGTATTGCATTTATTTCTATTTATGGATTTAGAGCTTCGTTAATAAGTTTTTCTGGATTATTGGCACTAGTATTAAGTTTTGCGCATACTTCAGAAACTTTAGATGTTTATCAATATGCATTACTCATTGGTGCTGGAGGTTTATGGTATTTGCTATTATCTACAATTTGGTTTTATATAAATCCTAAAGCTGAAACCGAGGAAACCCTTAATGAAATAATTTTACTAACAGCAAAATTTTTAGACACAAGAAAAAAACTTATTGGAGAACAACCCAATAGAGCTGGATTGCAAACAGAGCTTATGTCTTTACAAATAGAGCTTACCGAACATCATGAAACGCTACGCGAAATACTACTTTCTTACAGAAAAAGCTCTGGAAAATCAAATTACCAAAGCAGGCGTTTATTGCTTTTTGTTCAACTCGTAGAAATTTTAGAAACTGCAATTGCTAACCCAGTTAATTATGATAAGATGGATGCTTTGTTTGAAATGCATCCTGAATTTAAACAAGATTTTCAGGATTTAATTACTGAGTTATCCAACCAGCTACGCGATATTGCTTCTAATTTCAACACTCCAAAACTTTTTAAATCTAATAAACTATTAGCAACTTTATTTAAAACTTTAGAGAAAAATATTTTAACCTTTAAAGACGATAATAATTTAGACGATTATGAGCGTTACTTAATGCTTCAAAATTATTTAGAATATCAAAAAAAACAATATGAAAAGCTTAAAACAATACAAAGACTTTTAGGGAACCCAGAATTAAATTCAGATAATGGTATTGAAAAAGATAAGCTTAATCGCTTTATAGGCACACAAAACTACAATCCCAAATTAATATTAACCAACCTAAGTTTTAGATCTACTATTTTTAGACATTCTCTTCGTCTGGCTATTACAGTTATGCTAGGTTATGGTTTAGGTTTGTTTTTCGATTTACAAAACCCTTATTGGATTATTCTTACCATTATTATTATAATGAGACCAAGTTATGGACTTACAAAAACACGCTCTAAAGATCGTATTATTGGTACATTTATTGGCGCTATTTTGGCCAGTGGATTAGTGTTTTTAATACACCATCCCTATATCTATGGTGCTTTAGGTGTGCTCTCCTTAGTTCTTGCTTTTTCTATGGTACAGAAAAACTATAAAGCTTCTGCAACGTTTATAACGTTAAGCGTTATTTTTATTTATGCCATTTTACAACCAGATATATTAAAAGTGATACAATTTAGAGTTGTAGATACTGTAATTGGTGCTGCACTTTCTTATTTAGCTATGCGTTTTTTATTACCTGCTTGGTCTTTTATGGAAATTGGAAACACTATAAAAAAAGGTTTAAAAGCTAATACTGCCTTTTTTAAATCTATAAGTAACTACTACCAACACAAAGGTGAAATTCCTACTAGTTTAAAAGTAAATCGTAAAGAAGCTTTTTTACAAATGTCTAATTTAAGTGCAGCGTTTCAGCGTATGGCTCAAGAACCAAAATCGAAACAAAACCACATAGACCATATATACGAGCTTGTAGAAATAAACCAAAGCTTTTTAGCCTCTTTAGCATCTTTAAGTGCCTATATCCAAAACCATAAAACTACAGAGGCTTCAAAAGAGTTTAAATTAGTTTCAGATAAAATAACATCTAATTTAGATGAAGTATGCAACCTATTAAACTTTATTAATTTTGAAACTCCTACGCTAAACACTAATGCTTCTACTGAAAAATACAAAGCATCAACTCTAGGTTTTTCTATAGATAAGCTTACAAATGAAGCTATTTCGAAAACTGATAATGAACGATCTCATAAAGAGGTACATTTAATTTGGGAGCAGTTATACTGGCTATTTAATTTAAGTGAAAACATGTTGAGGTTAACTTCTAAATTTAAAATAAATTAAATTGTAAACACTAATTATACATTAAAACTATTTTCTTAAATCCAAAAAAACCAAAAACAGTGAACATTAAAAAATTCTTACTTTTAGCTGTATTGTTAACTATTTCAGTTCAGTTAAAAGCTCAAAATGATACTATTATCGCAAAAAACAACCACGTTATAATTGGCACTATTAAGGAAATGTATAAAGGTGTTCTCAAAATGAAAACCAGCTATAGTGACAGTGATTTTGCAATAGAATGGTCTAAAGTGAAACGTATATCATCTGTTAATGAATATATTATTTCCTCTACAGATGGCGAAATTTACAATGGTGCTCTACAAAGTAATAAAGACAATGAAGCTGTAATTTACAGTGAAGATAATATAATTACGAGTATTCCTTTAGAGAATATTATCTACCTAAGAACTTTAAAATCTAACTTTATAAGTAGGCTATCTGCATCAATTGCACTAGGTTATAATTTTACAAAATCTAATAATTTAAGCCAAATAAACCTAAGAAGTACATTAGGATATAAAGCTAGAAAATGGACAATAAATGGAAATTTTAATGGCATTTCAACAACCAGAGATAATGTAGATGCTATTAGACGATTAGATGCAGCCTTATCGTATCGATATTTTTTAAGAAAAGATTGGTATCCACTTGCTGAAATTAACCTACTATCCAATACAGAACAAAATATTGAACTAAGAACAGTAACTAGATTTGGTATTGGAAAATATATTAAACGTACTAATAAAATGTATTTAGGGACACAACTAGGAGTCTCTTATAATAACGAAAGTTTTACCGACAGAACAACATCTTCTCAAAACAGTTTAGAAGGGTTTATAGCAACTGAATTAAACCTTTATGATGTTGAAGATTTTAGCCTGCTCACAAGAGTAGTCGCTTATCCAGGCATTACAGAATCTGGGAGATTACGTTTGGATGCCATTTTAGATTTACAATATGATTTACCTTTAGATTTCTTTATTAAGTTAGGGTTTACCGTAAATTACGATAACCAATCTGTGGAATCTTCAAATAATTATGATTATATATTTCAAACCTCATTTGGTTGGGAACTTTAATAAAAAATATAAAAGAACTTAATTTCTGAAATTTATCTTTTAATTCGCTTTCCTTCAGTTACAAAAGAAATACCTTGCTGACCATACGTGGTTATCATTATGGCTTCAAAAATAGGAGCGTTTTTAGTTGTTCTCCAATCAAAAATAAAATTAGCTCCTGTTCCGCCTTCATTATCTATTCCATCAATTATTATTTGAACAGTTTCCATTGGTTCAATAAATATTGGTTTATTAAAATAGGAACGTATAGGTTCTCCATGCGTGTTATAAAAAATCGCTTTTTCAATATAAATCTCTTCATTAAGGTTTGGATTGTGCAAACTAATTGTTGCAGATAAGTCTGAGATTTCTTCAGAATTACGAATAAAAATTTGAGAATATACAGATAGAAAAGTACTACCTGCTTCTAATGAATCTGGAATTGGAGATTTTATAGTTCTTTTTTCCCATAATTCTTTATTTGTAGAACTCAGTTCACGTGGTTTTTCGCAGGATAGAAAAAAAAAGGATATTGATAAAAGAAGTAAAACGTGTTTCATAATAACAAATTAATAACATGAATTGTAAAGTTAGTTAATATCTATTTAATTGAAGAGTTCTAACTACTATCTTATTTTTAGCCCTTGTAAACCTTAACTCCCAAAATAAATTTGGGATAAGTTCGCTTACGAAAATCACAGATTTGCTAGTTAGTAATTAATACTTAATATTATGAGATCCCAAAATAAATTTGGGATAAGTTCGCTTACGCAAATCACAGATTTGATAGTTGGTAATTAATACATAATACTGTGAGATCCCAAAATAAATTTGGGATAAGTTCGCTTACGCAAATCACAGATTTGCTAGCTCACTTACTTACCAATACAATATTTTCCTACTCTTGCTATCATTGGGATAGCCGAATATAGGCAACAAATAGGTAACACGTAAGTTTCAGAAAGGGAAAATGTAAGACAAATATTCGCAAGTAAGTCGTCTTACTTTCATTGTCGTAAATATATAGAATTTTAAATTACGAGCACAAAAAAACCGCTCAGTGAGAGCGGTCTTTAAACTTCAATCCTCAGACTTATTGAGCAGTTCCAGAGCCTAAATAAGTACTGTTTGATACTTGTCTACCGTCAGCAGTAATGAATGCAGCAAATAACTCTACAGTGTCTCCCGAATATGTATTCGGAATTACAATTGTTTGACTTCCTGCGGTTCTCACGTTACCATCCACTACCGAAATAGATTCTTTCTTTGATGGATTGTAAACCAATAGCATTATTCTATCGGTTGCGTTGGCATTTCCTTCATCTGCGTTGTCATTCCATCCGAAAGTTACTTCTCCAGCAGTTGTCAGGTCGGTTGTTCCGTTTAATACACCAGATAATCCGCCTCTACTGACTAAAGCAGCTGTGTAATCTACTGTAAAGTTTGGTGCAACACCTGTGACCGCATTGTTCAAAATGTACGACATAGCAGCATTAAACTCGGTTTTCTTAATCGCAAGCGATTTGTAACCTTGCTTAATAAATGGCTTAATTGCCTGTAAAAATTCTAAAGTCACAGTAAACTTGTTTCTTTGGTTTACTTGACCTTCTGTTCTTGGATTCGCAACACTCGAAGGTTTAATTCTGAGATAATCGATTCCTTTCCAGCTTCCACCGATAACGTTTCCTACTTTACCTGAAAGCCCACCTAATATTCCTTGTGATATTTTACCCATTTTCTTAGTTTTTTGGGGTTAAACAAAATTTGATTCGGACTTGGTACGACTTTGGCCTGAAGCAATACCAGTTCTGCGTAAAGTATGGCAACTTTCGTGCAAATAGGTGTTATTGGTTTCGGTTGCAGACTTCTGCTGTCTTTTGCCTGCCACTAAGAAAATGAATACATTTTTTTAAAAGAAAAAGAGAAAAAAGAAAGCCTTGATGCTGATGGCGTGGCATTCCTGTCAAGCTTTTTGGGAAAAATCGTGCGCTTGGATAGGGTTTAAAAAAAAGTACGCCATTTTTTAGCGTACTATTTTTTTCAAAACCCTTGTGGCTTGAGCTTTATAGGAATATAGTGTTGGCCGTCGGTAGCCAACTATATTTGCAACCTTTTTTTACTTCTACTATCTTTAGGACTAATTTTTATTTTAAAAACTATGGCAAAATTTGAAATGTATCAAGATGCACGTAATGAGTATCGATTTAGATTAAAGGCAGGGAATGGGCAAACTATTCTTGCAAGTGAAGGATATTCGGCTAAAGCTGGATGCTTAAATGGAATCGAATCCGTAAGGACCAATTCACAAGATGATAGTAAATACGACAGAAAGAAATCAAGTAATGGGAAGCATTATTTCAATCTTAAAGCTTCTAATGGACAAGTTATTGGAACAAGTGAAATGTATGAAAGTTCATCTGGTATGGAAAATGGTATTGAATCTGTTAAGACAAATGCACCAAAAGCAACTGTTGAAGAGGGTTAATATTATTTACTTCGTTTAAAATTGACCTTCTTTTCTAAGAGGGTTTTTTAATATTCGGATTTTGTTTGTTAAGCAGGTAATCCAAAAGGCGCGAGCCGCCTGCGAGATGAGCAAGGGTGTTGTGAGTGAAAGCCTGTAGCGAGCCGGTTGTTGAAACTATATAACTTCAAATTTATAACAAATGTTTCTTGAAAATCGTGCGAAAGGCTCTCACGACTATGTTGTAAACACAAGGCTGGCGCTGTTTTTTGATGCGGTGGGAAAAGCAAGTGCAAGGATTGAAGGAAGCAATTTAATTTGGGTGCGTTAGGTTTTCATCTTTTACGATTACGGATGTTTAAGGAATTGAGGATTTTGAGGAAATGGATGATTTCAAATTGTATTCAAAAGTTGAGATAAAAAACCTTCCGCTGTGTGATGGCTTAAATTGCTGACTGAATGAGTTGCTCTTGTGAGCGTTTGCAATATGTAATCATCCGCTGTTTAATTGAGGTTTAAATACTGTTTGAATGATTATTTATCAACTAAACGAGAGGTGTGTTGAAACTGATAGCGGTGATTTCATATTGTGACTTGGGTGCTCTCAAAAACTGTGACAGCCTGATTAGCCCGAAGCGACACGCAGGCTCGCAAAAAATTAAATAGCGGTTGTCCCTTAATAATTATGCCAGCGCATTGCGCTGACTTTATTGGGATTTTAAGGGACAAAAGTAGCTATGGGTGAGGAAGGCGTGAAATGTATGCAATAAAACAAATAAATAGTGCCAACGAGGACGTTGCGCCGCAGTGGTGCTATTTATGGTATATGCAAGGGCATTAATAGTATTGACCTTTAATTGTTAAACAATGGTTGTTATAATAACTGTTTATTAATGATTGCAAAATGACCTTGCAGATATGTTTTATGGAATTAAATGGAACAACTGACGAACTCCTTATTACCTGCCTTCCCGAATGTTTAATGTTATAACTGCTGTTTATTATATGTACTATACCAAAGCGCATAGGCAAAAAGCATAGGCAATAATTTTGCATATACTTTAATTGTTAATTCTAATGCTTATTAAAATAATTGCTTATGCTGCGCGGAACCGTAGGCTCTTGCGATTGAATGAGAGTAGCTTGCGGAACGAAAGAATGAGTAAGTGCCGAAGGTGTGGGCAATGTTTGTAATGTAAAGTATAATCTTGATTAGTTACTGAAAGTTTTTGAATGTTATTAAAGCCAAAAGTATAATTGAAATAAAACCAATAATCCAAATGGACCATTTTAAAGTATTCATAGCTTTTAATTGTAACTCTGAATGCTTAACTATGTTATCGTTAATACTATTTTCTGATTGTTGTATAGTAGATTCAATTATCTGTTTTAATTGCAACCTCTCACTTTCAATTAGTTGTTTGATTTGAGATTTATTGTCATCCAATTTTATCTTTATTGTAGACTCTAAATCACGATAAAATTCCTTATTCTCTTTCCTAATAGTATCAATTTTATCTTCTAATGTACTGTTAAGTTCAATATTAGCTTGATAAATACTCTTATTGATTTTTTTAAAGTTATCCTCAATACTGGTAAGATGTTTATTCTGTTCATCCTTAATTTTGATGAATGTTGTATTGTTTTCCTTTAATTTAGAAATAATGGTTTCATAAGACACTACTAAATCTTCTAATTTTTTATAGGCTTGAGTTACGGCATTCAAACGATTTACTTCCAAATCTAAACTCCCAAGTGTTTCCTCAAATTTTTTCAAGTTGCTCATATAGTCGGCTTGTTATTTTCTTAAGATTATTTACTTTTTCCAGATAAGCATTGTTTAATAAATCCAGTAAACCATAATAGTCTGCTAATTCCTCCAGCTTTTCAGGGTAATATATTATTATTGATTGGCATAAAGCATATTGCCCATCCTCGTTAAGATGATTACCAATTTCTTTTATATATTCTAATATTTCTTCTTGTACAACAATATCTAAATTGTTGTTTTTAATACTCTCGATAGCACTTTCAAAACGATTTTTACCATCAAGGTCATTATAATCATCAAGAAATAATCTAACAATACCACTAATTAAGTTTAATCCTGTGTTATTTTGATTACTTTCCAAAAAACGACTTATGCTATCTCTTAAATTTTCAAAATAGGTTTTACGTATTTCTAAATCTTTTATTGCAGGTAGGTAAATTGTATTAACTATTTCGTTTTGAACATTTCTTTCTACAATCTTTAAAGCTTCAAACCATTGTTTATAGTCCAATGAATTTTCAGATATGTGTTGTAGTATAAAAGTTGATTCCGTAAATTTAAAGTAGTTGTCTATGCGTCTCTTAAATGTTGCACTGTCTTTAAAATCGTCGCTCCAATCTACCAAAGTTTTTAATGATTGCTTACGGTTATATGCAATGTTTTCAAATATCCAATTCAATAAAAACCACACTGATTTTTCTATTAAGGTATCTTTTTCAACTTTAGCAATATCATTTATAACATCACGCTCTGGTTCGTACTTATTGATGTAACCAGATAAATTTTTCAATATTGATTCTTCCTGTTTTGAATTAAATGCAACTTCAAAATGGTTTATAAAGTCTGTTGTCCAATCTGATACTATTCCCAATAAACTTAAGCGGTAAATTGCTTTTTGAAGAGTATCTTTATTAATCCTTAACTTGTTGTATGCATCATTCCAAAATATTCTTAATGTAGTGTTTGGTTTGAAATAATTATTGATTACACCCAAAACAATTTTAAAGTCTTCTTGTATATCATTTTGTCCTTGTAGAAATAAGAATAATTGTTTGAATATATCTTGACCATTCCAACCAGCTTCGTCATTTATTTGACGCATTTCAGCAAAGGTTGTGTTTTTATTAAATAGCCTTTGAACTCTATCATTATTTATGCTCTCTGGCGAATAAAGGACGTAACAATGTCCTTGTTTGTCTTTGTTTTCATCTTTTAACTTATCCCATCTACCAGCTCTTCCCGCTTCTTGATACAATGCTTCAACCGAACTTGGAAGACCATAATGAATGCTGAAATGAATATTACTTTTGTCAATACCCATACCAAAAGCCTTAGTTGCAACTAATACTGCATATTTGTTTTTTTTGTACCCTAACTGAACTTCTGTTTTATGTTGAATGAATTGTTCAGGTTCTAATACAGGAATTCTTCTTCCTGTACGATTGCCTTGATTGTCATATTCGTGGACACGTGGAACTTCTCCAGAATACCAATTTGCCTTACCTGGGAATAAACTATTTACTTGATTTGATATAGCGTAGCAACCAATAGGGCCATTTACGTTAGGTGTAAAAATTATTGCAGCCTTTTCCTCAGTTTCCGTTAAATCCTCATTATCCGCAAGCTCTTTCAAAAGCGAGACTAATTCTTGATTCTTATTAGGGCTTTCTTTAATATGAAAATTCAATTCTGCTCTACTATAATCTAAAAGTGATTTTATATTATCATCTGCAAGTTTTTGTTTTTGTCTTGAAAATTCAATCTTAATGTCTTTTAGGACATTAACAGAAGCGGTGGCTGTAAGACCAATAAACTTAATCATTCCTTCTCCATCAATGTCTTTTGGACTTAAGCTGTCAATTGTTTTTGCCAAATTGAGATAGGATGTTCTAAAATCGTGACCCCATTCTGATAAACAATGTACTTCATCAATAACAGCGTAAGCCATTGAGTATGCAGCTATAATGGCCCTTATTTTATCTCTAAATGTTGGTATCTGGAACTTTTCAGGTGAAATAAACACAAACAGATAATGTCCTTTTTCAAATCCAAGTTCTCTTTTTCGTCGTTCTTCTGTACTTAAATCACTTGTTATAAATGCTATGTTTGTAATTAACATATTTTCCAAATTTTCATTTTGGTCGTACATCAATGACTTTATAGGACAAACAACAAAGTTTATAGCAGGCTGTAATAAGCAAGGTAGTTGGTAGCATAAAGATTTACCACCACCTGTAGGCAATAAGCCTATAGTATCTCTTCGATTAAGAGCGTTTTCAATAATAGGAAATTGTCCTTCTCGAAATTTCTGTTTACCGAAAATATTTTGAAGGAAAAACTCTAAAGTATCTTCATCATCCTTAGTTATCTTGTAATTAATCGGTGAAGTTGTACTTACTCTAAAATGATTACGTTCTCTAATCACATCAAAATAATCTGTTCTTACATAAAGAATATCACTATTTAATGAGGCTTTATCTGTAAATCTTTGAAACAAAGAAAAATCAACGTTGATTGTATTAGCTGATGGCTTAAAATCATTCTCAGTATAAACTTCTATAATTTTAATTGATATTTTTGGAAATGGTATTTTGTGCTTTAATAGCCACAATTTATTTAACCAAATATTTAGGTCCTCCAATGCCAAGGTTGCATAAGGACCAATATTTTCATTTGACAGTAAGTGGATAGTACTGTTTTCTTCAAGTGTTATATAGTTATTTGATAATAATTCTAAAAGTAAAATTTGAAATCGTATGATGGCTGTTGGTAGCAGCTTTGTTCTTTTTTCAAGTTCGCTTATTTCATTATTTTGTAGCTTTTCAAAGGTAACTCTGTAATGTTTTAAGATATTCTCAAACCTCTTTAAATGCTCAGTTATTTGTTGAACCTTAATAATATATGTCCCGTCCCTTAATTCTGAAGTATCAATTCTTATCGTAGTGACCCCTTTTTGAGTTAAGTAGCCATCACGAATAGTATCGTTTACACGTTGAACATCATTAGTTTTATGCTGTTGGCCATCTATTTCAATTACTAATTTTGCAATCGGTATAAAGAAATCAACTTGTTGATTTATAAAATTGGTATTCTCTTCGCCAACTAAGTCATTAATTTGAATTTCAGGAATAATTAGTGAACTAATAAAGGCATACTCCCCAAAATCTTTAGGAATGATGTTTTCGTAAAACTCTAATGCAGGATAATAGTTGCTTTCTGAATCTCCTTTAATAGTATCATACCATTTTTGTTTTTGATTATTTGTAAAAAGAAAACGGTCTTGAAAGTTTTCTTCTTCGTGAATAACGCCTATTTCTTCCTGTAAATACTTGGATAATGTAGTTGGAAAACCACGTTGTAATATGTTCTTGAGTACACAGATTATCTGATACAATTCATTGTCGATTGTACCATCTACTAAATTTTGTATTACAAAATTTGGATTTGTATAGGCGTAATTTGCTGTGTACTTTTTAATCATTTAATCAAATCTTTAAAAAACCCGTATTCTTCATCTATGAGTAATGAGCGGTCTAAGAATGAATTGAACTCTTCGCAAGCATTTTCAGGAATAAGTGTGCAACTGTAACAGGCTGCCATATTTAACCCTCCTATTCCTTGGCCATCATCTGTACTATAGCATATTGGGTCGGATGCACAATCTGTTGCTCTTCTTAATGCTGATTTTAATAAACGTAACATTTTTGTTTCTGGTGCTTGTGATACTAAACCACCGTAACTGCCTTCTGCACCTGCAATAGTATATAATAACACACCTTGCATTTGGTTTGCATCTACAAAGAGTCTTTCATTTAGCGAGGTAGAAGGATAACCACATAGAAACTCTAACTCTTTAATTAAGAGATGTGATAATGTATGTACCAACAGAAAACGTATTAAATGTTCTCTGTTTACAGTCATACCAAACTTTTCTTTTACTGAACGATATGCGTGACTTTCAATATTTATATATAGTTTATTAATCTTGTTCTTAAAGGTTTCATTCTTTTCAGCTTGCGTTATCCAGTTATCGATTTTGTCATTAGATAGTGCTATAAAGATACCTTCGCCAAAGCTTTCTATTGCAGGTAAGTACCTGGTTTTATCTTCCCATTTAGATGTAAATTTCTTCTCTATAAGTACTTGAGTTTCGTCCATTTCTGAGAAAAAATCATCATTTGTTAATGGTTCTTGTCTTGTATAACCTACTTGTACCGTAGTCATCTTAATACGCCTTAAACCTATTAATTGTTCAAAACCGTAATTTGTTAAGTTTTCTAATCTTTCTTTCTTAAAGATTAAGTTTTCATCTTCATCTGTAAAGTCAATCTTAGGATTCTTAACTAAAAAATTATATTCATAAAGGCGATACTCTAATTCAGGTATATATGAGTTGTCATTATCGTTTTCTAATATTTTTTTGATTTGCTCTAAAGGGTATTCTTCTTCTAAAGCTTCAAATATGAACTCTGCATCTTTACCTTTTGCTTTAAATCTATTTATTTTCTCAATGTGTTTGTTTCTTACACCTTTGTCCGTAGGTAGAAAAATACTTGAAACAAGAATGGGATAATAGACACTATTACTACTACGAATGACTGGTTTAAAAAATACTTTGGATTCTTTCCCTTCTTCGTGTCGTTCTAAAAGTTCAGCTTCGGTAAAATATTTTCTTTCGCGTAAGCCAAACAAACCTGATAGATTCATTATTCTACCTTTATGACTACATCCATCATTCATACATTTCACACTAATACCTGCTAAATCCGAAAACTTTGTTGACTTTGTATATCTGAGGTCTGGATTTTCACAACATAATGCTTCGTAATCTAACCTTACAGAACCGTTTTCAGAATCTTCATCTTTGACAGCCTTTTGAGCTTTGTTCCATCTTTCCCAAGGTATTTCTTTTATATCTCCTGTAGGTGCAGACATAATAAAACGTACTTGTTCTAATTCTGGTGCAAATTTGCTTCCTCGTTTTGCATAACAGACACCACATTTTGGTGGTGCAAATTCTTTTTTAGTAGCATTGGGTTTCGCTAATTCCCATTCACGCCACCAATCTTTTATATGTTTAAATCTTTTGCACGAGTTACAGTAAAACCATTTAGGAAAGAATGATGCACTTATTGTATCATTTATATGTTCAGGAATATCTGCTCTACTTGAAGAAGATACATTATCAGGTACATATACAAATGCTTCTAATTTTTCGAAGCCATCTTTATGAGATAAACGCTGTAATAGACGTTCATCGTTGATATGATATGAATTATCAATAAATGTTTTACCATCTTGTTTATTAAAATGGAAAAATGGCCATTCATCAAATCTATCAATCATTAAGGCGCCAAATGGTGTTTCTATAATAGAACCTGAACCACCGTAAGAACTAATGGCTTTGCGTGTTTGTATTTTAACAAACTTATTATCGGCTGCTTTCTTGTTTCTTCTTATTGCCATTCAAAATTAGATTTAATTCTTATAAACGTGTCGGTATCTATTTCCCTCATTGATTGCATTACCGTCCAATCTATTGCACTTTCGTTTTTGTCAGACGGTCTTTTGAGTAATCTCTTATACTTTAAGTCGTTAGAGGCTCTTGCTTTGCTTTCCCAATCTTCAACAACATTTTGAAACCTCCGCTCAAAATAAGCCATCATTTCTTTATTATTTGCACCAAAACGTTGTTCAATAAAGTCTCTATACGCTTTCGCGAAAGCGGATTTAAAATTAGCAGCATCATTATCCTTGTTGAGATTAGGATATGTATTGCGTACAAATGCTACCAACGAAGTTGTAAGCATTTTATCAATAGTACTTTCGGTAAATGGTGTTATGCTTAAAGGTTCTACACATTTGTAGAAGGCTTGATGAAAGTTTATAAAATGTTCAAAATATGACTTTTCTCTTGCTCTGTTAGGGTCTAATAAGGACACCACTAAACCATTTGTCTTACGTCCTACACGACTGGATGCTTGTATGTATTCTGCAATATTCTTAGGCATACCATTGATTAGCATTAGATTTAATCTGCTGATGTCAATACCCACAGAAATCATATTTGTTGCCAAAACAAAATCAACTACGTCATTTAAGTATCTATAACCTTTGTCTGTTGTGACAATATTTTTTTCGTCAAAAGGAAGTTCTAATTCTTTTAGAATCGATTTTATACGTGAACTTTCTACACGACTTGTTAGTTCTTCTGTACGAGAGGATATGCCTGCAAAATTGAATCTATAATCATCAATAGGATTGAATAAATCTTCTAAACGGTATTGTAATGTTGATGTGAAATTTGATACTTCATCGCCTACTTTATTAAAAATTTTACCTACATCTTTTAAGCTGTTATAGTAAGAAACTATTGTCCAGTAATTATTAGCAAAGTCTTTTGTTTCCTTATTTCTATATACTTCAAGACGAGATACAAAAAGATGCGCCAGCAGTTGTAATTGCGTGTCAATAGATGTTTTTCCTGTTGGCATAAAACCAATATATCGCCTTTTACTTTCTGTGCTTTCTCTTGAAAAGAAACTATCGTTATGATTAATACCTGAAGGTGGAAATATATTAACCTTGCGATTACCATATAGTTTTTCTATTTGATACTGTGTGTTTCTTGTGGTTGCAGTAGATGATATAATCTTAGGTGCAATACCGTTTTTAGTACATAATAATTCAATAGTAGATTCATATAATGCTGTAATTGAACCTAAAGGACCATTTAGTAAGTGAAGTTCATCTTGAATGATTAAGTCTGGCGGTAATCCGTTGTCTATATTTGCTTTAAAGAAATTGTGAGCATCTTCTTGCCACGCTAACATTGCAAACTTATCTACGGTTCCAAATAATAGCGTAGGTGGATTTTTATAAAGATTTTCATCAACTACTTGAATAGGTAGTTTTTCGTGAAAATGACATTGTTTATTTATACAAGAAATTTTCAACTCGCCTTTATTTACTTTAAAGCCATATCGCCAGATTGTTATGCCTTTAGAGTTTTTTTCTTTAGATACCGATTTAGTACCACACCAAGGACAACTACTAATCTGAAATACATTTTTGCGTTCAGGATTTCCTTTATCTCCCTTTAATGCTTCTTCGTCCATTTGAGAAACCAAAATACCTGCACCATTATCTCCAGCAACTTTGTTAGGTGTTGACGCTTGTCCAACCCATAAACCAATACTTATAGGTTCTTCTTTTAAGGCGTCTTTAAATTCTGATTGAGAACGCATAAACTCTAAAGTAGCAATTAAGCGAGATGCACGTTCAAATTGTTGTGCTGTTAATAAGCGTAATGTGTAACGCATAATAACACTTGTACCATCATAATCATTTTCATTACTAATTCTTCTAAAAGCTATTGTAAATGCTGCTACCGCTAAATATGCTTCTGTTTTACCACCACCTGTAGGAAACCAAATAAGGTCAACCGTATTGTTTGCTTTACGCTTTTCAGGTTGCGCTATTTCATCTAAACTAAGTAATAAAAAGGCTAACTGAAACGGTCTATATTTAGGAACAAACCCTAAATTTTTAAATGTGTCATAATGTTCAAAGTAAATAAGTCTATTCGCATTGATTGATTTATCAATCTCAAATAAGTCTTTTTCAGTCTTTCCTAATCTTTTGTCATTGGATACAATTAACTGTATGAGCATTGCTGTATTCGCTAATTGGAAGGCTTCGAACACCTTTTCATTATCTAATAAACTGATGTTATCTTTTAGTCGTTTGTAATTTTGCTCCTGTCTTTGTATTACTCTTTCTGCAACTACTTTCTCATTAGGGTTGAGCTTGTTTTTTTCTTGAATTTGTTTATTTATCCATTGCTGATAACTGGCTACAAAATCTACTAAGTTTGCTTTAATTTCATCTTTGGATAGTCCCCAAATAGAGAGATTCCGCATATCTAATGCCTTGTCTAAACTACTATCCTCAAATTCGTTGATTACATCATTAATATTCTGTTCTGGTAAGAATGTAGATTGTACCGTTTTTGTATTCTCATTCCATACTACTGAGCAATTGTGGCCTATACCATAACTTTTGATATTTCGATAAATCAACTCTATCTCTTCCGCTTCTTCATCTCTAATTTCATCATCAGATGCGTACGTATTAAGACTATTATCTTTATACTCAACTAAACCTTTGGATTGTACTTTTATACTTCCTTGAAAAAGGGATTTGAAATTTAGATTTTCTGACCTATTGGAAAAGCGATTCGCCGGATGGTCTTCAGAGCGATTGACTAATTGGATTTTTACAAATCTTGCTCTATTATCTTCGTATACCTTAATGTTGTAGCCTGCATCTGTTAGTTTGTTTATCTCAACAGGGAAATTAAAGGAAATAGGGGATTTAAAGGATTTTTCTATACTGATAGTTTCTTTAAAGTTAAAAGGCGTTCTTTTCCACGCTCTACCTAATAATTTTTCTAATTTACCGATATGATAATATGCAGAAAAGTGACCACCTTCTTCGGTTTGCCTTGTTAAGTTCTTTTTGTTTTTGAATTCATCAAACTGTCCATATTCGCCATTTGCTCTTTCAGGGTTTTTCTGTTCTCCTTTAAGCTCTCTATTTAGAAACATATACCCATCTTCGTACTTGAGTGCATCACGAAATGTTAGCGGATATGGAATACCTTGTTCAAAGAATGAATCGTAACCAGCCTTAGAAATCTTAATTTTTCTTTCTTCGGCTTTTGCTTGAGTATATAAGCCAAAAGAAAATTCTACATCTACCTCTTTAATTGATTTCTCTAATGCGACTGTAATACCTATGTTAGTGGGAAAGAAGCTATTTGTATCTAAATTAAAGTCTTGCCTCTTGATTTTTACTTCTTCCTTCTTTTCTCCTAAATCCTTAGTTTCCTCAATATCTGTTTCTTCATTTTCTAAGATGTTTTCTTCTTCGTTTTCATCAGTGAGTAATGATTCACTTTGTAGTGCTGCATCATCCTCATCTGCCTGTGTTTCTGGTGTTACAGATTTGTTGGGAAACAGTACACCACTGAAATATCTTGGTAAAGGGTAATCTGAAATTATTTCCTCTTCATCAGGAAGTCCCCACATATCAGAGCCTGGACCTATCATTCCTCTTTGAATGCGGTCTTGAAATATTTGCCTTGCTTTTTTATCTATGTCATCAGTTTGATTCTTCATCTTCAGTGATTGCTTTACTTTCTATTGTTCTTATCGGTGCTGCACTTCTTACAAAAGCTTGTATCTCCTCTGTTTGAAATTTGGATAGCATTTTACCTGTATTTTTTCCATCCGAAACGATGTAATCCATCACATCATCACTAAGGTCTCTACCTAAACTTATCATTAAGCCTCTATAAAACCGTTTTACCTTTAATAATTCTACAAATGATTTATTAAGTGCTTCATCTTCAAACAACATTTTCATTGCTCTTAATTCGTTGTCACTATGCGGAAAACGCTCTTTATCCTCTTTATTAAGCCATTTAGAAATTGTTACTACGTTTGTTATTTTACTTCCTTTCGCTTTAAGTGAGCTTAGTAATCGGTCTTTATCGTAATGTCTATCTTTTTCAATCCTGTTAGAAAAATATCTTGATAATGATTCCTTCCAAAGCCTTGACATTTTCTCAACTTCTTGGAATCTTCCATTACTATCTTCTTGTGAAGCAATACTAAATAAGCGTTCTTTAGATAAATTATTATAGACTCTTACGGTGTCTCCTGGTAATACAGTATAGGTCTTTGATTTAATCCATTTACCATTCTTTTTTATCAGTACCGTTTTTGACCCATCGTATACTAAAGATTCTGTACTTCCTTGAAAATTGATACGATAATTAACCTGCTTGTGTGATTCATAATCATAGGTTTGTTCTGAGCGGTCATTTCTTGTATAGAAGCCATCCATTATATCTTCTAAGGACTTATTTTCTATGACTTCTTTAAGTTTTACCTTAAAATCTAATGCTGTGAGTTTTTTTCGGTCTTTAGACTGGTACTCAGTAATAAGACTATTGTCATATTTATCTAAGTACGTCTTTAGGACCTTAGCTTCTTCTGGATAGGATAGGAAATGAAAACGATGTGGCGAATTGATTGCAAAATCAAGGATTTCATCATAGTATTTGCCATTATTGTAAAGACTAAGTACATATACTTTTGCACTTCCTTTCAAACTTTTTTGCAGTAATTTGAACTCTTTAATACTGCAAATTTTGTTATGTTTTATTTTAAATTCTTCTCTCCAATTTTCTACTAATCGTTTAGGAACAATCAAGTAATCGACAAAATTTAATTGCTGTAGATATTTTAATTTATTGTTATTGAAGTTGGCAAAAATAGCATCAATATGTAACCTTAATTGTTCTTGTATAGCGGAATCATCCAGCTCTAAATCATAGAAATCTTGCTCGATAGTTTCTGATGCCACTTTTTTGATTAAATGCTGTACAAATTCTACCTGAGATAAATTGCGACTATCATTAGATTTTGCTAAAACCAATGCATATAAGAATCTGCGTAGGCGTTTTACATTGAGTAAGGACATACTGTTTTCCTTTTCAAGTGTGCTTAGATAGGTCATTAAGACATCTATTTTTTCTTGAAAAACAACATCTTCAATATTGATTACTTTTATTTCGCCAGGTGCTTTATCTTCTAAATATTCAAACTCTGGAAAGGTCCATTTCCATTTTAGGAATTGATTTTGTTCATCATTAAAACCTTCACTACCTAAGATGATACAATTAGGTATATCTTCATTTCTAAGGGCTAAACGTATTTTAGTACTAATATCATCTTTGTATTTATTTTTACCTATGACTACAAGTGTTTCTATATCAATGTTTTTATCTAAAACATAGGTTTGTAACGTATCGTAATCAGGCACACAGTATATCATAGGTTCAACAGGAATATGATTCCAACTCTCTGCTCCAGAACGTGCTATCCAACGCATAGGAATAGCTTTTTTTACATCAATATCAATGTACTTTTGAGTTCTTAATTCTTCGTCAAACTCTTTTTTAGACATTATGATAGCAGACTTATATTTGAACTGCGATGGTAAGTTTTTACTTTCATTAAATATTAAATCGTAAAACTTCTCGTAAGCACCGAAACCTACTTTTACTCTGCGCCCTGTAAAACCTGCATTTACAATTTTGTATTTGCCAATTTGTGAATACTTTACTGTTTTTTTATACTCCTGACCTTTTTTTCCACCAAATACTATATAGCTATCTTCTCTAACAAGTTTAATCTCAAAACGCATCTTGTTGTATTGCAAGACGTCGCCCTTTTTATAAATTGTGTGGTTGTCACAAAAGTTTTTAAAGAACAAAGAAATCGCTACCGATAACACTGCAGGAAATTGAGATAATGCAGGTAACTCTTTATCAAATGATTCTATAAACAAGTTTTCTTCTTTGTTAATGGCCTTATCCATTAAATAGAAGTTTATGGCTTGAAAATCTGAAAGATTTAAAGCCTCTAAGTGGTACTCTTTAGTTAGGTACTCCTTAGCTTTATTTATTAGCTCTTGTGTATAGGTTTTGATTTCTTGCATTAAAAATTAATTAAGGTCTTATAATGATTTTGATTCTTCTTCAATTTCATCATATAAAAAATCAAGAAATAACAATTTTGCTTTTTCTTCTTCATCGTAAAATTTGATATTCCATCGTCTTTCCATAAAGTCTAATAGTTTTAAGCCTCTATCCAAAATATTGTCTGCATTCCAACTATCATAGTTTGATACTTCTATTTCTGAATGCGAACCATCAGAATATCCCATTCTAATTTTTTCATTTTTATCATTGTATTTAGCATCTTTCTTCGCGTCAAAAACATCATTCTGAAGACTTGAATTTATACTTTGCGAAAGTGGAAGAAGATTACCTAAAGTACCTTTAAAGAATTTAAGATTTTTACTTTCTTGCGTTTCAAATGCTTTTATCCAATCTACGTGTGTAGGTGTTTGTGGAAGTATATGTTCTATTGAAACTTTGTCTTTTTCTCCTTTTGAGAATAGTTTCCAATCAATTTTCTGGCTACCTCTTAAACGTACTTTTTCCATCTCGTACTCATAAAGAAAATATCGTAGTCCATTCCAATTGTAGAAACCACCTTGATTACCACTTTTGAATTTCTTATCTATATATTTTTGGAAATGCGTGTAGTCGAAATACCAGAACTCTTCTTCATTATATTGCGTAAAACAGAATCCCATTCTCTCATTTAATGATTGAATAATTTGGTCTATGCTAAGTTCCTTTTTACGAAGCATTCTTGCTGCTTTGTAAAATTCACTATTCCTATATGATGAAAAGGAACGTCCTAATCTAAATGCAATAAATATGAAACGCTCTATAGCCTCAAAGAGTTTAATTCTATCAGTTGAAGAAATGTCTGAATCTAAAAAGGATGCAGTTACTAATGGTCTGAAATAGATTATACCAATCCGATTTAACCTATCAATCCAAAGTTTCTCATCACTTGTTAAGTCTTGACTGGTTGTAGGGTTATAAGTATTGTACCAATGTACAGCTGCAGATTTAAGACTTAAAACATAGTCTTCGATATCTTTGGGTGACAGTTTTGCTCTAAGTAAGATTTCAGTCTCTACATTACCATTTTCAACTTCTTCTTGGTCAGAATCATCTATGTCTCTGATTTCCTCTATTTCTTCTAATGATGATACTTGAATTTCTTGCTTATCATAAATATTTTGAGGTGTAAATTTCTGCTCCAATAGATACCTAATGTAATCGTCTCCTTTTTCTCTTGTGTATTGAAAATACATTATCCAATGCGCCGCTAAAAAGTCATCATCATTTAGTGGCTGCTTTTTATTGCGACCCAATTGAAAGTAAACTTCTTTCCACGATGTATTTATACTTTCTCTGAGCGCATTGCGTTCATCATTTTTTAACTCGTTATCATCATAGAGCGTGGTTAGGTAAATTAATCTGTTTTTTAATAGTTCAAGGTTAGATAACTTTTTACCTCGATTATTCATTGTTTCAAATGCTACAAACACATCAAAATCATCACTTATTTCATAGACATTAAACATTAAGTTTTGAGTTAGTTTTTTGAATAAACTCTCTATTTCAGCTATGCCATATTCTTTATAAAAAGCTTCTAAACTCTCAACAAAGAATATTTTAGCATTTTCTAAATTAAGCGTATAAAAAGTTTCTTGAATTGTTCCGCTGTTTTCTTCATTATATATGCGATAGCGTAGGAATTGAAAACTTGGATTATCTACTTCATAACTAAATTTGTATGTTTTTACTAAGAAGTTAGGTGGGCGCTTTATTAATAGATATTCTTCTTTGATAGCTTTTAGGCTTGTCGTACCTAAATATATTTTATCATCTGGTTTATCTTTATTTTCAGATAATGCTTGAATAAGTTCCGTAATTGCCTGAATAAAAATAACAAATGTGGTTAAACGTTGCTGTCCATCTACCACGTGAAACGGTTTGTAACCTTGGTCTTCAATGAGCCATAAATCATCATTCCAATTTTTATACACAGCATCATTAACTTTTTTTAGAGATAGTAAACCTGTGTAGTGAAATTTGTCTTTTGGCAAATTCACAGTGTCTTCCCAAAAGTCTTTAAGATGCCTTATCGACCAAGCATAACCACGCTGATAATCTGGAATTTTAAATAAACGGTCTTTAAATATACTTTTAAGTGATTGTAGTTCTTGCATTGATTATATTGTAATTAAGCGTTTTCTATTATATCAATTTCATCCTGCGTTAATCCATATAGTTTATACACCATTTGGTCTATTTCTGCTTCGGTTTGTGTGATTTGGGTTTGTAAGCCTTGTGCTTCTTTCTTCTTGGTATTAAAAGCATCCATCCAATCCATCTCATCCAATTTAGTGAGTGTTGCAATAGCTTCTTGTTCTTGTTTTAAACGTTCCTTATTGTTCGCCTTTATGGCTTTGTTGAGTTCTTTAATGAATTCCCCAAAATCAAGTTCGTGCCAGTTTTCGAGTTTGCGAGAAAGTTTAAATAGCTTAAATGATGAAAGTATAAAACGTTGGAAACTATATTTCTGGCTGATAAGTTGCTTCGAGAGTCGTTGAACTTTCAATACATTTTCTAATAAAACTGTATTGGATTTTGTTATAGGGAAATCTTTGAAGTGTTGAAGTTTAACCTTTGGAAATAAGTCATCAAATTCGGAATATTTATATCTAAAATAGAAACTCATTAATTTTGAGTTTATAATCCCTAAGATACTTTTAGAGCAAAATTTAGAATTGCTTTGAAATTTTGCGATAAATACTGATTGGTCAGTAATGAATAATTCATCAATCTCAGTTGCATATAATAGTTTAGATGGTATTTGTCTTAACAATATTCTGCTTCCCTCAAAAAAGTCTATTTCTCTTGGCTCTGCAAGCCATTTACCATAGCTTATAAATCCGTCATTTTGCCAATTAATAGCCCATCTTGTAATGTTCTTACCTTTTATGTAAGGTTTAAAAGTTGAGTCTTTTTCAATGTTTGACTGAAAAGGGTCTTTACTAATAAACTCTTTTGTATGTCCTACACGTTTATGATATAATCCAACACCGCGACCAATTCTTGAAACTTCTGATAGTTTTAGAGCGTTTCTTTCAATTTTCTTTAGACAATTTAATATTGATTTATTTACTGATAGGTTAATAATAAAGTTATCCTCTTTCAACCAATCTTCTTGTGTAGAAGAAAATTTTTCAAAGATTTGAGCATTGTCAAAGTATAAAATATCAGTTTCTTTTTCTCTCTTTTGGAACCCATAATTAACAATGACAGTGTCAACATTAGCATCAATGAAAGTATTAGAGGGCATATCAACAAACTCATAGAGCTTATACTCATCTAATATTTTCTTTCTAACAGGCGATAAAAAAATGTTATTCAACCAAGCGTTAGGTATAATCAATGATATTATTCCTTTACTTTGAATTAAATGTGCACACTTTTCGATAAACAAAATATAGAGGTCTATTTGATAAACTGATGTATCATATATTTTCAAATAATAATCCTTTTCTTTATCTGAAAAATTACCGTCTTTTGAACTGACATAAGGTGGATTCCCAATAATCACATCAAAACCACCTTTTTCAAACACTTTCGCAAAAGCGGTTTCCCAATTAAAAGCTTTATCTCCTGCTACACTTTTATTATCTATAAGGCTGTTACCACACTTAATATTACTGCTTAAATCGTTTAGTTTACGTCGTGGTTGTGCGGTACGTAACCATAAAGACAGTTTTGCAATTTCTACACTTTCTTCATTAAGGTCCACTCCGTAAATGTTATTTTCTAGGATAGTATTTTCTATATCGGGAAACTGCAAGCCACCACCTAAAACCTTAGCTTTTAACTCATCTATGTACGTATGCTCTTTTATTAAAAAGTCTAATGCTTGATTTAAAAATGCACCAGAGCCACAAGCTGGGTCGCATATAGTGATTTGTAGTAACCACTCTCTATAATCATCAAGGATGCTTACCAACTTTTCTATGGTAGCTTTATTACGGTTTTTACGTCCTTTAAAGTATTCTTCTTCCGCAAAACCTAACGCTGCTTTCTTTTCTTCACAGAGTTTACCAACTGTGTTTTCTACGATATATTTAGTGATGTATTTAGGTGTGTAAAAGACACCGTCTTTTTTACGCTTGCTTTTTTGCTTATCAAAATCGCCACCTTCAATTTCTGCGTTTACACTTTCAATTTCGTTTAGTGAGTTTTCAAAAATGTGACCTAATATGTTTACATCAACCTGACTTTCAAAATCATAATTTGCCAGTTTAAGCGTGTATTTATATAGAAGGTCATTGTCTATTTCTAAATTGTCTAAAAGCGCATCAGGCTTAAATAAACCACCATTGTAAGCATAAATCTCTGCACGTTTTTCTGTGCCTTTACGCCCAATGTCTAAGAAATTGAAATATTGCTTAAATAACTGGTACAATGGTCTTTCGTCCCCAAAATCCCAATCATCTTTCCATTTATTTAATATTTGTAGTGTTGAATTAGATGGTAATAGCGTTCTATCTTCTGCAAAGAAGATAAATAAGAAACGGTCTATAAGTTTCTGTGACTTTTTAAAGAGTGTGAGCTTTACATTTTTTTCTAAACGTGCTATTTCTGCTTGTGCATCAATATTATCATCTGATGTACTAATAATTGTACTGGCTTCGCTTTTTAAACGTTTTGCATTACGCTTTACTAAATCCCTAAATAGTTCTCTTTTAAAAACTGAATAATCACTATAAAATGACTTTGTTATTTTTTCTTCCTCTACTATTGATGCCTCTTTTATGGATAATGGTAGGTTAGTAAGTATGTTGTCTCTATATAAACAGAGGTATAAAAGCTGGAAGCGTTCTTGAGATAATTCAAATAGATTAAACTCTTCAAACTCTGTAGCATCATTTATATAAAAGCGAAGCTTTTCAAAATTTGATGTTACAACATACACACAGCCTTTTTGATTTGCTTTATAGTCAAATGCTTGTCTGCGTATGCTTTCTAAATCCTTAGTCTTAGTTCCTTTTAACTCTATAACTCCAATAGCTTGGGTATCTTTAAGAATAGCGCCATCTGCCTTGCGTGCATTCTTTTGATTCTTAAACTCTGTGGTGATATTGTAATTAGGACTTGGGTTAATGGTATAGCCTAATATATTCACAAAAAGTTCTGTTAGAAAAGTGGCTTGAAACTGCTCTTCTTTACTACTCTTTATATTCTCTTGTATCGTAGGATTTAGGAAGTACTTTTGATACTTCCTATATGCTTTTTCTACAACTGCAAGTTCTTGCAGGTTAATGTATTGTTTAAGTACTGATGTTTGAAATAATGCCATTCAATAATAATCGTGTTATACTGTTTATTGGTTTATAGAAACCATAATATTTTTTTCCCGTAAGGTGGAATATCTCCATCAAAATGAGGTGCAATTTCTGCTACCATTTCTGGGTATTTTATTGTTACTGGAACGTTTTGTTGTCTTAGGGATTTCCAATACAATCTGCTAAACTGATATACCTGTTCTATAAGGCTCTGTATTACCTTGAAATCATTCATAGCTTCTGGTGTAGGACTTGTAATATTAAGTTTAACAGGGAATGGGAAACCGTCTTGTTTTGGATATTTATCATCACTATCATAACGACTGTTATTAAATAATAAATATCTGTTATTTTCTTTACTGATGTTTATGAACGTACCACTTTTAGGCAGCAGCTCAGACCATCCTAAATCAAAAGCAACTAAATCTTCTGAACGTGTTTTGTTAATTGCCACGATATATAATGGACAGCTCAACTTTAGTTGATTCATTTTATCCAAAATAGGTTGCATTTCTTCGTCCTTCATTTGCTTATAGAAATGAATGACTACTTTATCAGGATTTTGCTCTTTGTCTACAAATTTATCAATAGCATCGCAAATAGCTCCTGCTAATAAACTGGTATCTGATTTAGTGAAATAATCAAACCCATTGAATTTACCGTTGTTTTCGAAACTAAATGCGCTTGCAACGTATCGTATATTTTCAGCAACATTTTTAAATGCGCCGACACCGATAACTAACTCACGTTTACTTGCCAAATCTAACTGCCACGGTACGCCTTCTAATTTTGCTAATAGTGCGAGAGAAATATTGGTTAGTTCATATACAAAATTGTTTACTCGATTTTCCAACTTACTATAGTCGATGGTTTGAGATACTATTCGTCTTAATAGTAGTTGTTCTTTTACCTTGTAATAGACTTCTCTTTTTGTTTGGTCTTGTTCAAACTTTCCAAAAGGACTTAGGTATAATGCTACATAGGTAACATTTGGTTTTAACTCAAGATTTGTTATTCCTGCTGATATTTCTGGCATTGGATTATCCATATCTTCAAAGACAATACTAAAACCAGGCTCAACGTGATACATTATACCAGCATAGTTGTACAAGCCCTTAAACCATTGATGTTCTTTTTCTAAATACGATTGAAGCAATGTAGCTTCATCTGCAAAGTCTTTGTGCAGAATAAAGAATAAATGTATTGATTTATGAGGTGTTGATTCAAAAGGTTTTAATTTTTTAAAATCGAATTTAGGGACACGTCCATTTCCGTTTTTAAAAACCAATGTGTTGCATTCGTCTTTAACTTTAGAGACACGTTTTGCTTCTACAGGTAAGTAGTCGTCATTATTTATGGGTAAGATTTCTTTAAACTTATCCGTAAAAACAAAATCATTTGTGAACTTATCAACTTGATTTTTATAATTCTTGTATTTGTTAGAGCGGTCTGGTGCATCTACTTCATAACCTAAAGCAGCTCGTAACTCGTGGTTAAGTATAGCGTGTGTTTTTGTAAAATCATCGATTTCATCTGTCAAGTGTTCCCACTTATACCATCTTTTTTTATGCAATACTCCTTTAAAAAGAGACGGTGTTACTTTTTTTATTAATTCTGAAACAGGCTTTTTAAGGATTTTAGTTTGACCGTCGTAAGAAATGATTATCTCTCCATAATCACTTAGCTGTTGAAACTGAATTTTGATAGTGAACCGCTTATAAATAGCAAACGTAGCATTATTGTATTGCCTATCTCTTAACCATATTTGATTGTCCTTAACGAAATTAGTTTTTACAATTTGGCTCTTATCATCAGCAAAATACTTCTTAATTCGCCAGTTATAATAGCGTTTTAAAAGGTCATAATTATCTTCTATAATAGCAACTTCTAAAGGTTGATAACCATTCTTTTCATATATAAAAGAAGTGAATATAAATTCTGTACCATCAGCTAACACTCCTGGAATAATCTCTTCGATATTTACAGGAAATAAGGATTTATGTATTTTCTGAGCGTGCCCAATTTTCTCTTTACTAAAATGAAACATTATAGGTTTTGAGGGTAAGTCGAATGTGATGGCATTGAAGTACAGTTGCTGATTCATAGGCTAATTTTGGTTTTTTTCTTTTGCGAGCTTACGTATTTTTTTTTGAGCAATTTTGAGGATTCCCGTAATGTCATCTTCTTCTTTTATCATATCAACAATTTGGTCTGCCATCCATATTTGTAATAATTGTTTTCGGTCTTGTTTTAGTGCTTTGGCAAAAGCTACTACTTGCTCTTTACGAGCTGTACGATTACCACGTTCAATTTTACTTAGATAAGCAACGTCCATATCTAATGAAGCCGCGAGTTCTCGCAACAACATACTTTGTTCTTCTCGTAGCTCTCTTATATGATTACCAAAATCCATAATAGAATATTTTAGACTTGTCAATAGTTGTCTAATTTAATAAAAGGATAGGAAAAGCTAATCAAAAGATATTAACAGTTATTAACAAGAGGTTGAGGAAGTTGCGTAAACAAAGAAATCGAGGTGTTGCCTCGATTATCAATGTCCTAAACTTTATGTTGGTTTAAGCTATTTAGGTTTTTCATACTTACCGTGAGAATCACGGTGTACTATACCTGTTTTTGCAAATGCAGTTATATAGCCTTCTGTGGTTTTGTGAGGTATTCCTAACTTATCAGCTGTGTTAAGATAATCCTGTCTTGTGAAATTATTAGGCAAGGTATCAAGAAATCGTTCCTTTTTATTCATACGCTTTTGCGCTTTAGGCTCAATAGGTAGGTCGTTAAAAACCTTGCTACTATGCTTGACTAAAACTTCTATCATTGCTATAGCGTTATCAAAATCTGCATCCTCGCATTCTTTTGTTTTATTAACATCTCCATCTTCCATAATACGCAAGGCGGTAAATAGCATCGCGAAGCGAAATGCTATTAAGCCTAAGCGTCGCACGGTTGCAATATATTCTTCTGGTTGCAAGTTGATGTACTTTGTCTGCAACGCAGCAAAGAACGTATTGAATTTTTCTTCTTGCTTTCGCGAAAGCGTAACCTCAATAGGTGGATTGTTTTTTAAGGTTTTATATAGTCCTAAAAAGTCATTACCTAAACGCTCATAATGTTCTTCTAAACCAACTTTATCACGTTTTGCAAACACATTCTTCCAGACAGGTTTAATATTCATATAATAGAACACAAAGCGACTAAACAAGCCATTTTCTGCATTAGGTACTAAGGTTGCTATCTGTTTAGGTGTGCCAGATAAAACGGTTGATAAACACGGTTTTTCAATATCTACATACTCACGGTCTGTTCTGCGGTAGTAACTTATGGTTTCGTGATGAAAGGCTTTACGAAAACCATCGCTGTAATTACCATAATCGCTTTTAAAGGCTTGTGCCAATGTATCGCCTTCGGTTTCAAACATCAATCCACGTCCTTCATTATCAGAAATCAATTGATATACTCCTGTAACGCTATTATTTGCAGGAATAAATAACATTCGCTCTGGTGGCTTGCTGGGTTTTTCTAAATTCTCATTTTTACCTTTATTCATATTGTAGGTTGCCGTTTCAGCATCAAACTGTTGTTTGAGTGTTTTAGCTTGCTCACGATGTAGCTTATGAATAGGTGTAACCAATTGTTTTACTTGGTTGAGTTTTCCTTTACCTGCAGATGCAGGTGCGGTAACAAATAAGTACAGGTTGCTATATACTTTGCGCTCATCATAGATTCCAAATAAGTTAGGGAAGCAGGCGCTGAAAGCGGTAAGCGTACCCAATAACATTATATCTCTTTCTTCATCACTGCTTGCAGGTTCAACCACTTGTTTAAGAAATTCAGGTATGGTATCGTACAAAGCATTTGAAAATGTTGGCATTTCCTCTTTGGTTTCAGTAATTGCAACCGTGGTTGCAACCACTGGTTGCGCACGGTTAAATTTTATACCTGATTGATGCGCATAGTGGTAAAACGTTGCAATACTGATACCGTGCCCTTTTGCCTGTAAACAATTGTTGAATTGTGTATCACATTCTTTTGTATCGTAACCACTATAATTTTTACTTATTCTGTGGTAGTAATCACGTCCTGATTCTCCATACTCTTCGGCTAATGCGAAGCCTATATCACGCCATATTGCATAATCTCCAGTAATATCTGTACCTGATTGCTCTATTGCTGTGATATAAGTTTCTATATCATTATCAACCACAGCAACCGCTTTGGTTGCTGATTTGGTTGGTTTTGGTTGTTTAGCAACCTCTGGTTGCTGCAACCATTCTTTAGGATTGAAGTTCTTTTTCATAGTAGTCTATGTCTTTTATGTAAAAAGGCATTTACATCGTGAGGTAAAAAACACGCTCTGGAAACGTCTTTACCTGATGCATCAACCTCTATGTTGTACGTCTGTTTTATATAATTTGAAATCGCAATGAAGTATTCCGCTTGTGTGGCTTCTTCAAGGTCTATACGAATAATCCATTTGAGGCCATCGCCAGATGGCGAAACAAATAATAGTTCCGTTTCAAAATATGAATCGTTTAGTAATTGTTCTCGCACCTTGTTTATGTCCGCTAAGTGGTCAAAATCAATAGTGATGAGATTAGAGTGTTTTTGTAAATACTTATCATTTCTGCGTTCAAATACTCCTGAGAAGGTGACGTAATCAAAGCGATTAGCTTTGAATTTTCGTCTTTCCTTAATATCCTCAATACTCCTTAATTCCTCTGTTATCGCTTTATACGTATCACTTGTAATTAACTCGTGTATTTTATCTAAACGCAATGTTTGAGAAGGAAACACATTACGAACTGGTGCTTTGAAAAAGCTACAGTCTGTATACCAGGTATCATCTGGACCATCTAACCAATCTAATTCATCAACAACTTCTACTTTGAGATTGAGATGCAACGCATCGTTAATCTTATTTAGAAGTTCTTCTTCTGATTTTGTTTGAAAATAGAGCGTAGCGAAATCGAAAACATCTCCTTCAAAACTTTTCTGTTCCGTATCGGTGTAAATAGCGCAGCTATTTTCTATCCGAATGGATAAGGTTTCCTTATCCTCATTAAAAGGATTGCGTGTTATCCCGCAAGTCCTTCCCGAAAGGGAAAGGACTGTTGTATCAGGATAGAATTGTCTCAGCACGTAGGCATAAATATTTATACCGTAATGCGTTTTGCCTAAAATGTTCTTTCTATTTAACTCCATCGCACTTAAAATTTTGGTTGTAATAATTGCTTTGAAGTAGTTCTTCTATATCAGAAACTTTGTAATAGAATTTGCCTTGTACCTTGCTGTAAGGAAGCGTACCATTCTTGCGAAAGGTCTGTAACGTTCGCTTACTTATGTGCAAGGTTTGTAGCACATCTTGATTGTCAATCCACGTATCTTTTAATCGTTCTGCTCTCGATAGCCTTAACAGCTCGATACGTGCTTTTATGTCTTTTATTTCCTGTGAGAGCGACAGAATTAAGTCGATTATCTCACTCATAGCTGTACCTTTCCTTTCTTTATTAGGTAATCGGCAGCTTGCTGTTCGATTTCGTCTTGAGAAATCATACGGTTGCGTAGTAACCAGTTATCTAACTCTTCACGTTGGAAATAAATTTTTTTGCCGTTAGGCTTGTAATGTGGTACTGCACCAGTACTTGTAAGTTTATACAAGTGTGATTGCGATAATTCTAAATAGGCGCAAGCCTCGTTAAAATTCAATACCTTTTTTTGCATTGTCTGCTGTTCTTTAAGCAGTTTTTCAATGCGGTCTAATTGTTCGATGATATTTGTGTCCATCGTTTATTGATTTAAAATAAAAGTGGACATCTGGCCAAATGTCATCCCTGATTATCAGGAACAGGACAAATATTAGCTTATCTCTTTGGTAGAGAAGAAAAAGGAAAGAATGGTATTTGTAACTAATTGTATATTATATAGTTATATTTATATTGGTATTATAAAGTGGTATTACAGATATATAATACCACTTTAAGAAATCACGATATTTGGTCTAACCAATGGTAAGATGATATGATTTTATCGTATTTGTGTTTCTGACTAAGTTGAAAATTTCTAAATTCTTTGTTAGCATTACTGTTTGCTCCGTAACGGTTAGCGAAAAACTTAGTGATTGCTGGACCTTTGATTTCTTTTGCAGGTTTGTTTTTTGAAAATAGTCGTTGATTTATGTATCCAGTTTTGTAGAGTTTTAAAATGAATGCAGCGAGTATCTGTTTATTTCCTTTGTCTGTAACAAAATTATATTCATTATTAATAATTCCATTATCGTAGAGTTGAGCTTCTAATCTCATAAAATTGTCTGCTTTATTTGACGCTATGATTTGGTCAAAAGCGAGTAACTTTTCATCTGGTTGTCTAAATGATAAATCTCCCTTTATTGGATTAAAACTGTTACCTTTTTTAGTTAATTCTTTAGCGGTTTTTATTGACTCGCCGCTGTAAGCAATAACATCTTTGGTAGTTGGTGGCTTTTCATTAAAATATGCTTCGTAAATATCATCTTCGTTTAAATAATCAATATCTGAATACTTATGAAAGCGTTCTTGAAGTTCAAGGAATAGTAATATCGCATTTGCTTTTAGATAGAACACTATATAAGATTCATCAGCCTTATGTGAGTTAGATGGATTAATAAATTGATTTTCTGAAAGGTCATTTTCCTTTATGTAGTTTGAAATATGCCTTAAATACGTCGTAAAGTCCTTATGATATTTATGGTATAAGTATTTTAGGTGTTCATCTGTAGACAAAACGTCTAACGCATTAATCAATCTATTAAATCTAACTATGGTTTCAGAATTGATAAGTTTGACGTAGAATTTCCTTTTTTCTGAAAATGCTTTTTTCTTAAAAATGATTTCGTAACGAGGCGTAGCTACAGGATACACTTTGTTTATTTTATCGTTATCTAACTTATATTGATTTTCTGTACGATTGTCAACTGATAATTTATCGATATATAGTAGGTCTATGAAAAAGTCTTTACTCATTATAAATCCAATTTAATACGGTTAGATGCTTCACGTTTTTTATCATCAATTACTTTTGCATAAATCTGAGTTGTACGCAATTCTTTATGACCTAATAATTTTGATACCGTATAAATATCCGTGCCTAATGTTAGTTGTAGTGTTGCATACGTATGCCTTGCACAGTGGAACGTAATGGTTTTAGAAATACCTGCGTTCATCATCCATTGTTGTAGTTTTAAGTTTGTCCACGCGCTGTAATGTAGTCCAGGTAAAACTAAATCATCTTCTTCTTTACGTTCTCCTAATAACTGAACTGCTTGTTCTGATATAGGTAAGGTTTCTGCTCCTTTGGTTTTCTTTTGTCTGAAACGAATGTAATAGCCCATTTCATTTGAGTGTTGTATTTCTGACCATTTCATTTTTTCAATATCTGACCAACGTAATCCGGTAAGCGCAGAAAAGATAAAAGCCTTTTTAACTTGTGGTAGTTCACAATCTGTGTTTGCTACTTTCTGTAATTCTTCTAATGTTAGAAACTCTCTTTGTGCTTCTCCTTGCTTAAAATGAGGTACTCCGTTTGCAGGGTTAGTCTTTAATATACCATCAGCAACTGCTTGTTTTAAAGCAGCTTTAAACTTACCGAAATATGAATATTTTGAATTTTGTGATAACAGTTTCTCAGCTTTACCAATTGCTTTTTTATCAAGGTATTCTTTAAAATCTTCTACAAATGCTTTATCTATATTTTGAAAACTAACATCAGTAGGGCGATACTCTTTGAAGTGCTTTAACATACTATACCAATTCCCATAATTGCCAGAGCTTGTATTTTTCTTTTCTGCTAATGCAGTGATATAAGTAGTAAAACTACCTTTAAGCTTTTCTATATCATTAAAGCCATAGTGACCTTGTTGGATTTCTACTTGACGTTGAGCCCAAATAGTTTCTGCAAGTTCTCTCGTTTTCTTATTTAAAACCTTTTCGGTTTTTGTTTTAGGATTGAGCGTGAGGTATAAACTGAGGTACTCAGTTTTACGTTTACCTTTAGTATAGTAATCTAAGTACAAACTTATTTTTCCGTTCTTCTTGCGTTCTCTTAACGTTACTTTCATAATACTACTAATTAAAAAGGTTTTCTATCTGGTGACGTGCAACAATGTGTTTTCTTCCAAACGGTACAGCTTTAAGCTGTCCTCGTTTAATCATTCTTTGAATGGTCCATCTACTAACACCCATTAATTTAGATGCATCTGTAACGCTTAAAAAATCTTTATTAGATAATGAATCGGAATAGGTCGTTGCAACTTGTTGCAATACCAGTTGCTCTTTAGTTTCTTGAAGTGATGCATCAATCTTCTGTTGACGCTTACGTGCCTTATATGCTTTTTTAGCACAGTTGTCTCCGCAGTATTTGGTTACGGTAGTGCGAGCTGTAAAAAGATTACCGCATTGCTGACACGTTTTTGGGATATAAAGATTACTGCTCATAAATGGTGCATTATGTAGCGAAATGGTGCAACGTGGTGCGTTATGGTGCATCATCTCGCCTTGTTTCCTGTTATCTTGAATTGGGCAACAAATCCCAATAGTAGGCAACAGATATACAACAAATATAACCAAAAAAAGGCAATAAGGCAACAAAAAAGAATATGTAAACCCCTGTAAAACAAGGAAGAACTAATAAAAAGAAACTAAATTACTTCCCAATGCAAAAATTAGCAAAAATATTTCCTAACAAATCATCGTTAGTAATCTCGCCAGTAATTTCTCCAAAATGATACAACGCTTGTCTAATATCTATAGCCAATAAATCGCCAGACAATCCTGTTTCTAAACCTTGTTGTACACGATTTATATCTTCAAAAGCTTTTAAAAGCGAGTCGTAATGTCTGGAGTTTGTTACTATGGTTTCGTTATTTCGCAATGCTCCTGTATTTACAAAGCCAATTAATTTTTCTTTTAACTCCTCTACTCCTATTTTATTTTTTGCAGATAATAAATGGATAGCAGGAATTTGCTGTTTAAAATTTTTGATTACTGAGTCTGAAACTTTGTCAATTTTATTAGCAATTATTAATAATGGTTTTAATGGAAATTTATTTTTAATCTTTTCGATTTCAACAATCAAACGCTTGCTTTCATTTATAAATTCTTCCGCAGAAAAAAGCAACACAACAACTTGTGCTTGTTCCATTTTCTCAAACGTTTTTTTAATACCTATACTTTCTACTACATCTTTTGTTTCTCTAATTCCTGCAGTATCTATAAAACGGAAACCTATGCCTTCAATCACCAACTCATCTTCAATAGTATCTCTTGTGGTTCCTGCAATTTCGCTTACTATGGCACGTTCTTCGTTTAAAAGTGCATTAAGCAATGTCGATTTTCCAACATTGGGTTCGCCAACAATGGCTACTGGTATTCCGTTTTTAATAACATTTCCAACTGCAAAACTGTCTATTAATCGTTTTAAAACAAAATTAATACGCTCTACTAACGCTTTAAACTGAGATCTGTCTGCAAATTCAACATCTTCCTCTGCAAAATCTAATTCTAACTCTATTAAAGAAGCAAAATTTAGAAGTTCTTCTCTAAGTTTAGCAATTTCACTAGAGAATCCTCCTCGCATTTGCTGCATCGCTATTTGGTGAGACGCTTCGTTATCACTCGCTATTAAATCGGCTACAGCTTCTGCCTGACTTAAATCTAATTTTCCGTTTAAAAATGCACGTAATGTAAACTCTCCTGCTGTTGCCATTCTGCAACCCTTCCGCAGAAATAATTGTATAATTTCTTGTTGTATATATTGAGAACCATGACAGGAAATTTCTACTACGTTCTCTCCTGTGTAAGAATTTGGGTCTTTAAAAATGGACACCAAAACTTCGTCAATTATTCGATGCTCTTCGACTATATGTCCTAAATGTACTGTATGTGTTTTTTGCTTGGTAAGCGATTTATTTTTTTTAACCGATTTAAAACAACGCTCTGCAATCTCAATAGCAGATGGTCCAGAAAGACGTATCACTGCAATTGCTCCTGCTCCAGAAGGTGTAGCTAAGGCTACTATAGTATCGTTTTTAATCATAATTGTTATATTTTTCCTGCTTTACGCAACACAAATAACAAAACAATTGGTATGGCTAAAAGCCCAATCATTAACAAATTGCTTTGTAATAAATATGGTGCCAATAATAAAGTGATAACGTAACCTCCAATAGCACCTCCAAAATGTGCATCGTGACCAATATTATCAGACTGTTGTTTCATTCCATAAATAGAATACAACAAATATCCTATTCCAAAAACGTAGGCAGGAATTGGGATTGGAATAAAAAACATGTACAAACTCATATCTGGATCAAATAAAATCGAAGAATATAAAACACCTGTTACTGCTCCACTGGCTCCAACTGCACTGTAATGATATTCATCTTTATGAAAATAGAGTGACAATAAACTACCTGCAACTAAACTCACCACATAAATAATTAAAAACTTAAACGAGCCAACTTCTCTAATTACAGCATTTGCAAAAAAATAAAGCGTTAGCATATTAAATAATAAATGCTGAGTATTTACGTGTAAAAACCCAGAACTAAAAAGCCTAAACTGTTCGCCTCGCTTTATGCCACCTATTAAAAATTTATACTTTTCGAAAAAATTATAATCTTGGAAGCCTTTATAAGAAATCAACACATTAGCGGCAATAATGATGATTGTGACTATTTCTAAATTACCCATTAATAGTTCCTGTTTAAAAAAATATTAAAACCTATATTTGTACTCGCAAATTTAAACTTATTCATGCAATTTATTGCCTATATTTTAATCTATCCTTTACTGTGGCTAATTTCTATTTTGCCATTTAGACTACTCTATGCGTTTTCGGATGGATTATATGTTTTAATCTATCATATAATTGGCTACAGAAAACAAACGGTTAAGGAGAATTTAGATCTGGTGTTTCCTAATAAAACTGAAGCTGAAATAATTGAAATTAGAAAAAAATTCTATCATCATTTATGCGATATGGTTGTAGAGGCTATAAAATCGCTCACTATTTCGGAAGCTGAAATGAAAAAACGTTTTACGTTTACTAATGTTGAAGAAATCCACAAGCACGAAAAAAATAATAAGAGCATAGTATTAATGTGTGCGCATTATGGCAGTTGGGAATGGATTTTTATATTACAGAAATATATTAACCACAAAGGATATGCAGTTTATAAACGTTTAGCTAATAAATATTTTGACAGATTAGTTAAACGAATACGTGCAAAATACAATAGTCACCTTATTACTACAAAAGAAACGTTTGAGGTACTCACCAAAGCAAAAGCAAATAACGAATTAACTATTAACGGTTTTGTGTCTGATCAATCACCAAAACCATGGAAAGCACATTATTGGAGACCATTTATGGGAATTAGAGTGCCTTTTCATACAGGAGCAGAATTGCTAGCTAAAAAATTAGATATGGCTGTAGTATTTTTTGCTGTAAAACGTATAAAACGTGGTTATTACCAAACCTCTTTTACTACTATTGCCGAAGATGCTAAGGCTTTTCCTGATTATGAAATTACTGATGTGTTTACAGAATTAGTAGAACAACAGATTAAAGAAGCACCTCAATATTATCTATGGACTCACAAACGCTGGAAACATAGAGATAAATCTCCTGAGGATTATATAAAATAATTTCCTTTAAAAAAAGAGAACTTAAAGTTGTGATGAATAATTTATTAAAATCTCGTCATTATGGTCAACTAAAGCTAATTTACCATCAGATTTAAGTTTAAAACGCCAACCAAATGGTTCTTTTTCAATTTTATAAACTTTAGTATCTCCTTCAGATTTAACTAAAATTAATTTTTGAAGTCTTTCACTTCTCAAATTATACAATGAATTATCAGACATTTTTACAAATTGAAAAAAACCTTCCTCTTTCATGTTTTTAAAAGGCTGTTTTTGCCAACTTCCTAAAGTTTCAATTAGGTTTAATTTTTCTAACTTTTCTTGTTTTAAAAGAATAGTATAAAGACTATTAGAAATCAAATCGTAATTTTCATTCTTAAGTTTTTCTAACAAATTAGTATATCTCAATTGCTGGTTTGACAATGAGTACCCATAAAACGGTAACGAAATACCTTCTAATTCATAATCAGGAAAACTAATACCAATTGTGTTTAGTTTTCTACTAACTTCAGCATATTCCATTAGTAAAGGCCAAAACACAACATTTGCCTCTCCAATATTACTGTGACCAATGTTTAATGTAGGCACAGGGTTATCTTGTTTAAAGTACTTTAGTTTATGAGTTTCAAACATCAAAGCAGTTCTAATCATATTAGTTAATGAAATAGAATCATACTGTTTTACTGTTTTATTACCTTTAAGTAGCTCTTCTTGATCTAAACTATGAAGATTATCCCAATAAGCATCAAATTCTGCTTCTGTTTTTAATGCTGAAATTTCTTTTTTATAAGCATCTAATATTGAAGATTTTGACTCTGAACAAGAAAGTAAAGTTGCCAAACTTAATACAACAACTGTTATTCTTTTCATATTACAAATTAAACCAATTATCCACACGAGTATCTTCCTTAGGAATAAAAGTTTTATGAACAAATTCATTATTTGCTTTGTTATACTCATAATCGTTTGCCCATTCTCTGTGATTGTCTGCTAAAGCCTCTAAACTTTCACAGATATAATCAATCTCTTCGCAAGTGGTTGTTGGATGTATCGATAAACGTATCCAACCTGGTTTATGGGTTAAATTTCCAGAGCTAATTTCGCAAGTCAAAACATTAGATTGTTCTTGATCTACATGAAGTAAATAATGACCATAAGTTCCTGCACAACTGCAACCACCTCTGGTTTGGATGCCAAATCTATCGTTAAGCAATTTTACACCTAAATTAAAATGTAAATCGTCTATATAAAAAGAAATAACTCCCAAACGTTTTTTGTGATTTGGAGCCAAAATTTTAATATTTTCCTTTTTCTCTAAACTGTTAAAAAGGTAGCCTAGTAATTCGTGCTCGCGCTCCAATATATTCTTAACTCCCATTTGGTTTTTAAGATTTATAGCTAAAGCGGTTTTTATAGTTTGAAGAAATCCTGGCGTTCCTCCATCTTCTCTATCTTCAATACTATCTATATATTTATGTTCTCCCCAAGGATTGGTCCAACTTACAGTACCTCCTCCTGGACAATCAGGAATCATATTTTTATATAATTTTTTATTAAACACTAACACGCCAGAAGTGCCTGGTCCTCCTAAAAATTTATGTGGAGAAAAGAAAACAGCATCTAAAGCTTCTTCTTCATCCTCAGGATGCATGTTTATATTTACATAAGGTGCAGAACAGGCAAAATCTACAAAACAAACACCTCCATGTTGATGCATTAATTTTGCGATTTTATGGTGAGGTGTTTCAATTCCTGTAACATTTGAGCCTGCAATAACCGAAGCTATTTTTAACGTACAATCTTTATATTGTTCTAAAAGAATCTCTAAATTTTCTAAACTAAACAAACCATCGTCTCCAGCAGGAATAACTTCAACTTTCGCCATAGTTTCTAACCAAGAGGTGTGGTTGGAGTGATGCTCCATGTGTGTAACAAACACAACAGGTCGTATTTCGTCTGGTATTGTAGCATATTTACGTAAATTTTCAGGGACTTTTAATCCTAAAATACGCTGAAACTTATTCACTACACTCGTCATTCCATTTCCTGCTACAATTAACACATCGTCTGCATTACTGTTAACATGGCCTTTAATTATGTTTCGTGCTTTATGGTAAGCATTAGTCATTGCTGTACCAGAAACAGTAGTTTCGGTATGTGTATTGGCTACAAAAGGACCAAATTGATTGATAATTTTTTCTTCAATGGGCCTGTATAAACGTCCAGAAGCAGTCCAATCTGTATATATTATTTTTTTCTTTCCGTAAGGCGATTCAAATTCCTGATCAATTCCAATAATATGTTTTCTAAATTGCGCAAAATACTGCTCTAATTCCGAACGATGTGATTTTTCAACTGGTGTTAACATAATTATTGTGTTTTAGATAGCCTAAAAATACTAAATATTTGCGACAGCCTCTATTTCTGCTATAATTTTATCTGCAAGTGCATCGGCTTCTTCTTGCGATTTTGCTTCTGTATAGACTCTAATTATTGGCTCTGTATTACTTTTACGTAAGTGTACCCAGTTTTCGGCAAAATCAATTTTTACACCATCAATAGTGGTTAGCTTTTCGTTGGCATACTTTGTTGCCATAGCCTTTAAAATAGCATCTACATCTAAACTTGGCGTTAATTGTATTTTCTTTTTGCTCATAAAATAACTAGTGTAGGTTTTACGCAACTCACTAACACTCATTTTTTTATCTGCTAAAAGACTTAAAAATAAAGCGACACCAACTAATGCATCGCGACCATAGTGAGAGTCTGGATATATAATTCCTCCATTACCTTCACCTCCAATTACAGCATTGTTTTTCTTCATTAAATCTACAACATTTACCTCTCCAACTGCACTTGCTTCGTAAGTTCCTCCATGCTTTTCAGTAACATCTCGCAAAGCTCTTGTAGAACTCATATTACTAACTGTATTGCCTGGATTTTGACTTAACACCCAATCTGCACAGGCTACCAAAGTATATTCTTCACCAAACATATCGCCATTTTCGTCCATAAAAGCCAAACGATCTACATCTGGATCGACTACAATACCAAAATCGGCATGATGCTTTTTAACCTCGTTAGATAAGTCGCCTAAATGCTCTTTTAAAGGTTCTGGATTATGAGGAAAATGGCCTGTTGGCTCGCAGTATAGTTTTACTGCTTCCACTCCTAAACGCTCTAGTAGTAAGGGAATTGCAATTCCTCCTGTACTATTTACACCATCTACGACTACTTTAAAATTAGCAGCTTTAATAGCATCAACATTTACTAAATCAAGTGCTAATACGTCGTCTATATGCAAATCGATATAAGCATCGTTTTTTGTTATTTTTCCTAAATGATCGACTTCTGCAAAACGCATCGCATCAGATTCTGCAATTTCAAGGATTTTTGCACCTTCTACTCCATTTAAAAATTCGCCTTTAGCATTTAAAAGTTTTAAAGCATTCCATTGTTTTGGGTTATGACTTGCAGTTAAAATTATGCCACCATCGGCATGCTCCATTGGGACAGCAACTTCTACAGTTGGTGTTGTCGATAAGCCTAAATCTACAACATCTATTCCTAGGCCTACAAGAGTATTCATTACTAAATTCTGAATCATTTCACCAGAAATCCTTGCATCTCTTCCAACAACAACTTTATAGTTTTCCTTATGGCGTTGTTGTTTTAACCACGTTCCATAAGCCGAAGCAAATTTAACGGCATCAATTGGTGTAAGGTTACCACCAACTTGTCCTCCAATGGTGCCTCGAATTCCTGAAATAGATTTTATTAATGTCATATTTTTATTAAAATTTAGACAAATATAATGGTTATAAATCGTAAATCTAAAAACCTAATTCGTAAATTCGAAAAATGAATTATTTAGCACATATTTATCTGTCTGGAGATAACGATTTAGTTACTGTAGGTAATTTTATTGCAGATGGTATTAGAGGAAAAAAATATCAAAAATATCCTAAAGACATTCAAACTGGCATTTTATTACATCGCCATATTGACACCTTTACAGATGCGCATAAAACAGTGCGTTTGAGTACTAAAAGACTTCATAAAAATTATGGTCATTATTCTGGAGTAATTGTAGATATTTTGTACGATCATTTTTTGGCAAAAAATTGGTCTAAATATTCTGATACACCTTTAAATATTTACGTTGATAATTTTTACAACATTTTAGAAGCTAATTTTGAAATTCTACCATCGCGCATTCAAAAAATGATGCCTTATATGATTGCAGATAACTGGATACTAAGCTATGCCTCTATTGAAGGCATTACGAAAGTATTAGAAGGTATGAATAGACGCACTAAAAACCGCTCTCAAATGAATTTAGCAATAAACGAATTGCAAGAGTTTTATAATGAATTCGAAGATGAATTTACCCGTTTTTTTGATGAATTGATTGCGTTTTCAAACAAAAAATTAATAGAAATTAAATCGCAATTATGATACTATTTTGAACGTAGTCAAGGAATAAACAGTAAAGAATATGAAAAACACAATCTTATATACCTTAATAGTATTAGTTTCCTTTTCTTGTAAAAAAGAAACAAAATCATTAGGCGTTATTGCCGAAAAAGCAATGGTTGTTTCTGCTCGACAAGAAGCCTCAAAAATAGGAAGCGATATTATGAAACAAGGCGGAAACGCTTTTGATGCTATGATGGCAACAGAATTAGCCTTAGCAGTCTCTTATCCTTACGCAGGAAATATTGGAGGTGGTGGTTTTATGGTGTATAGACTAAACGATGGCAAAACAGGAGCTATCGATTATAGAGAAAAAGCACCTTTAGCAGCAACTAAAAACATGTACTTAGATTCGCTAGGTAATGTTATCCCAAACTTAAGTACACGTGGTGCTTTAGCAGTTGGAGTACCAGGAACAATTGCTGGTGTTTTTGAAGTCCATAAAAAATTTGGTTCACTACCTATTAAAACTATATTAAAACCTGTGATTGCTTTAGCGAACAAAGGCTATGTAGTTACTAAAAAAGATGAATTAGTTCTTGCTGAAAAACTTGAAGATTTTAAGGCTGTAAACAAAAACGCTATTTTATTTACCAAAATTTGGAAAGCTGGTGACACTATTAAACAACGCAATTTGGCTAAAACATTAACTAAAATAATGAGTAATGGTAGAGACGAATTTTATAAAGGTGAAAGCGCAACTACATTAGCAAAATTCATACAAGATAATGGAGGTATTATTACAGAAAATGATTTAGCTAATTATGAAGCAAAATGGCGCAAGCCCATAACGTTTACTTACGATGATTTAACAATTATTTCAATGTCTCCTCCATCTAGTGGTGGAATTGCTTTGGCACAAATAATGAAATCCATTGAGCCTTACGATTTAGATATTTATGGTCACAACTCCACTAAATCTATTCAAATTATAACAGAAGCAGAACGAAGAGCTTATGCAGACCGAAGCTTTTATTTAGGCGATCCAGATTTTGTTACAGTGCCTCAAAACGAATTAATTAGTGAAAACTATTTAAGAAATAGAATGAAAGATGTTTCATTTAAAAAAGCGACGCCTTCTAATACAATATCTCATGGAAAAGTTCAGATTATTGAAAGTGACGAAACCACGCACTATTCTATTATAGACCAATTTGGGAATGCGATTTCGGCTACAACGACTCTAAATAGTGGTTTTGGATCTAAATTATATTGTGCAGAATTAGGTTTCTTTTTAAACAATGAAATGGACGACTTTTCTAGTAAACCAGGAGTTCCAAACGTGTATGGATTACTTGGAGCTGAAGCCAATAGTATTCTTCCTGAAAAACGTATGTTAAGCTCAATGACACCAACACTAGTAGAAAAAGACAGAAAACTATTTATGTCACTTGGCACTCCTGGAGGTTCTACTATTATAACTTCGGTTATGCAAACCATTTTAAACGTTCATGAATATAATATGAATATGCAAGAAGCAGTTAATGCGCCACGCTTTCATCACCAATGGCTACCAGACGAAATAAGAATGGAGCCTCACTCCTTTTCTTCTAAAATCATTACCGAATTAAAAATTAAAGGGTACAATATAAATGAAGAAAACGCACCTGTTTTAGGAAAAGTAGATGCTATTTTAGTTTTAGAAAACGGAAAATTAGAAGGTGGAGCAGATAAACGTGGTGACGATACAGCTGTTGGATTCTAAGATTATATAGTTTAAAAATCGTCAAAAATATTCTTACAATTTTTATCTCACTTATATTTAATTTACTTTGTCGTACTTTATACAATTATTAATAAAATTATGCACTTTAAAATACTCCCTAAGTTTTACTTCATATTTATTACACTTAGTATTTTATTCTCTCTTAATAGCGAAGCTCAACTTTCACCTACGTTTATTGGAGATGCCATTGCTACAGGTGACGAATGTTATCAAATAACAGATGCTGTTAACACTCAATTAGGAGGTGTTTGGTATGCCAATACATTAGATTTTTCTGCTGATTTTGATATTTACTTTGATATTAATTTAGGAAATAATGATGCCAATGGTGCAGATGGAATTAATTTTGTAGTTAAAACGACTAATACTGCAGTTCTTGGTGGTAGTGGTGGTGGAGTTGGGTACCAAGGTATAAATAATTCTCTTGCAGTAGAATTTGACACTTGGTTAAATGGAGATCGAAATGATATTGCAGCAGATCATATTGCCTTAGTTTCTAATGGAAATAACAATCATAACTCTACAAATAATTTAGCTGGTCCTGTACAAATGTCTGCAACTTCTGGCAACACAGAAGATGGTAATTTCCATGAAGTAAAAATTTCTTGGAGAGTTGCAACTCAAACCTTCTCTGTTGTTTTTGATTGTGTTGAAAGAATTTCTTATTCAGGAGATTTAGTAAATACTATATTTGGAGGAAACACTGCTAATTATTTTGGGTTTGTTGGCTCAACTGGAGGCGCTAATAATTTACAGCAAGTTTGTTTTAAATATTTGTCTTTTGTAGATCAACTTACACTTCAAGACCAGCAAATTTGTTCAGGAAACAGTGTTACTACAATAGATGCAACTTACGATGGTGCAACAAATTACTTATGGTCTCCTGCAACGAATGTAGATGATGTAACATCTCCAAACCCTACATTTTCACCTACTACAGACACAACCTATACTGTACAAATTACAGATGCTTGTGGAGAAATTATTACAGAATCATTTGACATAACTATTCAACCAGACCTCACTGCAAGTGTTGTTGCTGTAACAAATCCAATTTGTCTTGGCGACGATGCTGAATTTAGTATTTCTGCAGAAGCAAATTCAATCATTACCTACACTATTAATTCTGGTACTAATCAAAATATAACATTAGATGCTACTGGTAATGGATCTGTAAATATTCCTGCAGTCATTGCTGATCAAACAATAAATCTTAATTCTATTTCTACTTCAACTGTTCCTATTACAGGAAACGGACTTAGTGGTTCAGGTGGTTTTAATCCAAATAATGCTACTGGTCCTATAGATCCAATTGGAACGCCTTCTACAGGAGCAAATTGTGCAAGAATTTCTGTAGCAAACACTACTCTAGTTTTAACGCTGGAGCATACAATTCCTGCCGGAACAAATGTAACCATAAGTTCTGCAAAAAGTAATAATGCTGCTGCTATTGAAGTAACTGATGGAACAAACACTATTACAATCGATACTGGCACACTAGATGTTTTACAATACACAAATTTTGTGACAGGTACTCCAACAAATACTTTAACTTTTACTAGAACTTCTGGTCAAACTTGGATAGATGGAGTTGAATATATGACCTCTATTTCTGGTTGTAGTAATACTCTAGATATTACTGAAACAATTACTATTGGCGAAGCAGACCCATCCTTCACCTTATTACCAACCTGTGATGGAGGCGAAGTAGATGCACCTTCAGTAGTCACACCAGGCGGAACCTACAGTTTCACACCACCAGCACCAACAGATGGCGCTATGATAGATGCAACTACAGGAACAATTACAGCAGGATTACCAAACACAACCTATTCAGTAGATTATACAACATCGGGAGCTTGCTCGGCAACAAGCACAGAAACAGTT
>NZ_JBSHNP010000107.1:0-2017 GCF_053604675.1 Lacinutrix salivirga | reverse complement strand
TTGGCGAGTAATTGCTTCGTTAAAATCACCTTCTTGAATAGATGTAGATTGGTTATCTGTACCTCTCTGTCTTACATCTGCTTCGTTGTTAAATCCACTTGGTGGTGGAACAACTTCACCTGTTTGCCAGATACGCGCTTTATTATCGCCTGTACCTAAACCATCAGCTTGGTCTGTGTAAGCAGAATTAAAAACACCTGCTTGCCTTACCATTACTTTATTGTCGTTACCATTTTGGATAGACTCACCAGAGTTCCCTAGTTGTCCTGAAAGTGGAGCTACGTAATTAGCATCTACTGCTGAATTACCGTTAATGTCTGTCATTGAGCCAGCGTTTGTGTCCCAACTTTGCGCCATCATTGCGCCTGAGAATAATAGTGCCGCAGCACCAAAAATTACTTTTTTCATGTTGAATATATATTGATTAATAGCATTGTAAAGATATACATTTTTTATACGCTCCTACTTTGTAAATTGAGAAAGTTTTAACATTTTAACAGTAAATTCGATTATTAAGTAATTTTTATCGATGAAATACCATTTTTAACATAAAGTAGCCACACTGAAGCTTGGTGTTAAATACTTGATTTTGTTTGTTTTATACGTAGTTCTACGTAGGCAAAACATAACATGGCTAGACCATACAAGTAAAAAGAATACGTTTTATATATTAAAAAATCCCCTAAAAATACCAGAAATCATTTCTTATAAAAAAAAGGAGAATGGTTGCTATTTAGCCATTCTCCTTTTAATTATTTATGTTATGATTATTAACTAATCACTGTATGATTTAATTGCTTATTAGCATCCGTTTCCAGTACCATCATCACAAGGGTTAGCAATATCGAATGAGTTTAATCCATCAGGACAAACTAAATCTGCAGGATCTTGGAAATCACATCCTTCAGCATCTGCTGCGAAATCTCCATCTGGTCCTAATTGTAAGATATCTGCAATGTTACCTCCATTTGGGCTTCCTACTGGAGTTCCTCCTGGCAAGTTTTGAGATACTTTATAACTGTGTCCTCCCCAACCTTGTTCTTTTTGTACAACTAAGATTGTGTTCATAGTTCCTCTTTGTCCAGTTTCAACTGCATTTCCATCACCTCCTTGGTAAGTACTTAAGTGGTTATCATTACCTCTTTGCGTAGATAAAGCAGAGTTATTATCACCATATTGTCTTTGGTAAGCTAAATGGTCAACACCATTTTGAGCTATACCTGCAACATTATCGTCTCCATCTTGATCTTGACGTGCATAGTTATCTCCTCCACCTGAAGAACCAAAAGCATTCTGAACTATAGCAGCTGCATTTCTTTCTCCATCTTGGTTTTGTTCTGCGTAATTACCTTGATCTGAAGCTATACCAAATTGACCGATATATGCTTCATTTTCAGTTCCAGACTGGTTTTGTAATGCTTCAGCTTTTGCAGATCCTTGATTAAAAGTCCCATTTGCTACGTTATCGACACCTAACAATCCTGCATAAATTCCAGGAGCAGAAGCTGTAAAAACTCCACCTGCACCACTACCTTGATCTACAACGGCATCATTACCTATTCCTGATGCTGCATTTGAAGTTTGGTTTTGGTTAGACTTATTATCATCACCTAGCTGTACTGATCTTGCTGTATTACGAGCAGAACCGTTTTGGCGCATTCTAGATACGTTATCGTCACCATATTGCTCTAATAAAGCTTCGTGACCTGCAGATTGATTTGGTCCAGCATCCTGACGAATGTCTGCAACGTTATCATCTCCTTCTTGTACTGTTCTTGCATCACTATTGTCATACACCTGAACTGTTTTCGCTGAGTTATCTTTTCCGTCTTGCTCAATCATAGCAAAATTAGATTCTCCTTGTTGTCCAATTCCGTGGTGAATTTTAGCTCTGTTTCCTTCGCTTACTCCTAAAGTAGCTTCTTTCATACCTTGGCGAGTAATTGCTTCGTTAAAATCACCTTCTTGAATAGATGTAGATTGGTTATCTGTACCTCTCTGTCTTACATCTGCTTCG
>NZ_JBSHNP010000106.1:0-83792 GCF_053604675.1 Lacinutrix salivirga | reverse complement strand
ACTACGGTTCCATTGGTTGGTGGTGTTGTGATTGCGATTGTGCCTTCCGTTGGGATGTCGTTATCGTTATCATAAACATCTACCACTACTGGTGTGTCTTCGTCTGTAGTTGTTGTATCGTCTTCTACATCTACAATTGGTGCTACCACAACTGTTACTGTTGCAGTAGAAGTATCACCATTTAAATCTGTTATTGTATAATCAAACGTATCTGTTCCATTAAAATCAGCAGCTGGAGTATATAGTATAGTATCGTCGGTAGGATCTGTTGGAGTACCACCATTATCTACTGTTACTGTTCCTCCTTCAGTAGTGGTTGCACTTGGAAGTGTTATTGCTCCAACGTCTGGACCATCTCCTCCAAAATCATCTGCACCATTACCATTGTCAGCTAATACATCAATTACATTGTCTGTAGAATCTTCATCAATACCTGAAATTGTATCATCTTCTGCAACTGGTAAATTATTAGCATAAATAACAGTTATAGTTGCATCATTTGATTGATTACCATCATTATCTTCAACGTTATAATCAATTGGTTGTGGGTTTCCGAAGAATAAAGGATCTGGATTAAAAGTAATTTCTCCAGAAGCAGGATCAACTGTCCAAACTCCTTCATTTAAAACAGTTACTTGTAAACAATCTCCATTTGCATCTGTTATATCGCAAGTACCTCCTGTTACACTACTAGCTACTAAACTTACTGTGTCAGGTTCTAAATTTCCATTTGGATCTGAATCAACTCCATTACCATTATCAGCAAAAGGATCTATTACAGCATCTGTTGTAAGTGCTACACCAGAGATATCATCATCAATTGCAATAGGTGTACATTCGGCACCAGAAAGTGCTGGATTTGTAGAACTAACATCAGCTTGTCCATTTCCACTGTTTGCTGCAGTTGGGATACCATTTGTATTAATAGCACCTGTTATAACTCCATTTGCGTCTATTTGCGCTAAAGTAATTCCACCATTACCTTCTAAAGCATCAAAACAACCATCATCATCACTATCTAAATCTAAATGGTTTGGTATTCCATCTCCATCTGAATCAATAGTTGTTGTTGTTACTGGATTTACAAAGTTGGTAGGACAATCAAACTGAACATTGTGTTGTCTGCCAGAGGCTGATGCTCCTGCTTGACGTGCAACAACTCCTAATCTAATTGTATAGTTTGATTTACCAGAATGTTGTGTTGAGTAATTTACTTGTGGAAAATTGTTAGTAACTCCAGGATATTCATTATTACCAGCTGTACCTACAATAAAATTACTTTCTTCAGTAATTAATAATTCAGTTGGAGTATTTGTAACATAACTATCTGCAGATTCAGACCAATTTTGTTCACCATAAACTGCATTTCCATCGACATCGTTAAAATTAACATAGAAGTCAGGAATTACAACATCGTTTACTCCTACTGTTCCTCCAGTAGAAACAAAATCGAATCTGAACTCTGTATATGCTCTATCACCTATATTAGCTAAACTAAAAGCTGATTGCGGTTGGAAAGAATTTACATTAGATCCATTATCATCTAATACAGGAACTGTTGTTCCGTTTAGTTCGGTAATAGTAACTAAAGCATCAATTCCAGGAGCTACATTAGGAAATCTAAACGTTTCATTTAATAAAAACGTAGCGATATTTCCATCTCCAGATTCTTCTGTGAATGCGTTGTTGAAGTTTAATATTGCTTGTGCACCACATACAGGAGTAGCATTTGTAGTTACCAATCCTTCATCTACATCTGAAATACCATCATTATCATCATCATCATCACATCCATCAGGATACGCATCACCATCTGCATTTGCACTATCATCAAAACCAGGACATTGATCATTAGCATCAATTACTCCATCGTTATCAGAATCACATTGTCCATTAGCATCAGAAGGTGTTCCATCTATAGAACCACCAACAGTTTGTCCATTATTTGCATCAACATTACTAGGCACACCTGTTACAGGATCTGGCGTTCCTGTTAATTCTCCATTTGCATCTACGCTTGCTAGATTAATAGCATCGCCTCCTTCTAAAGCATCAAAACACCCATCATTATCACTATCATTATCTAAATAATCTGGAGTTCCATCATTATCTGTATCTAAATCAGGACAAGCGAAAAGTATAATTTCAATACCATCTGTACCGATACCATTTGGTCCATTTTGTATAAATTGAACTGTAAATGTTGATAGATTACCATTCACTTGTAATGAACCAGCAGCAGTTCCGTCCGCTATTCCATCTGTACTATCAAAAGTGTAACCAGTAGCGATATTAGCATTTCCGGCTCCTGAATCTGTAACTGTAGTTGGCGTAACCTGAAAATCTGTAGTTCCAGCTAATTTTGTCCATGTTAATCCACCTTGTAAAGTAACTAACGCACTATTTTCTACTGCTCCATTACTTCCTCCAACTCTATCTAAATGTAATTTAGGATTGGTAACATTAATAGGATCTCCAGCAGCATTTTCAAAAGAGACAGTTAATGTACTATTCCAACTGTATTCTCTTTCTAGAGACGCATCGCCTTCTAAACTTTCTGACCAATACCCAGTTCCTCCAGAATTAAATACACCAGCTGTGTTTGCTTGTGCTCCAGTAGAATTAGTTACTAATCTTGCTATTACTCCATTTCCGTAATCGTATGTAGCTTCTGTACCACTAACAATTGTCCAAGCACCAGATTGTACTGGCGACGTACAAATACCTTCATTTGCATCTATTATACCATCATTATCATTATCTAAATCACAACCATCTGGTATTGTATCTCCATCTGTATCAACAGTATCGTCAAATCCATTACAGTTATCATTGGCGTCAATAATGCCATCTCCATCGCTATCACATTGACCAAAACTATCAAACTGAGAGTTGTTTGCAGATGTTCCTACTGGTTGACCAGTTGTTGAACTCACATTATTTGGCACACCATTAGTAGAGGCATTTGCAGTACCATCTAATTGACCATTTGGCAATACGTTTGCTGCTAAAATATTATTTCCACCTTCTAAAGCATCAGGACAACCATCGTTGTCGCTGTCTGTGTCTTTTGAATTAGGTATCCCATCACCATCTGTATCTAAAGCTTCACAAAAACCAGTAATTTGAGTAAATCTAATACTAGAACCTTCTTGGTGTTCTATTGAGACATTTATTCTACTAATTAATTGTCCGGAAAAATCTAAAATAAGAGAACCTAAACCATCATCTGGTGTATTATCACCATCAACATTGTTATTAGAATCAATTTCAGTAAAAACATTTCCTGCTTGAGTTATCTGTGTTCCTAAACTTGAAACATAATTACCAGAAGATAAATCTATTAAATTATTATTTTCATCATAAACATTGACAGTAAGGATTTCGCGTTGATCAAAATCTGTTAATTTAAAAAATGATCCAGAAATTATTTCAGAAAAAACAAAATCTATAGAGCCTGTATCACCAGTTCCACCATTAAATTTAAAAATCTCTCCTTGGCCATTCCCTCCCGTTTGATCTTCAGATGTTATAGTTGTTCCACCAGAGTTATCAAAATCATAAGTTACATCTAGTCCAGCTATAGAGGTTGGTTCTGTACCATCATCACTATTACTCAAGTTTTGCTCTCCAAAATTACTAAGAATATTAAGGTCTCCATTACCTCCTGATGGACCACATCCTTCATCAACATCTAAAATACCATCATTATCGTCGTCTAAATCTGTAATATCAACCACACCATCTCCATCTGAATCTGAAGCAACCAAAAAACTTGCCGTTGCAGTATCGCAATTTTGAGGCGTAGTATTTGTACATATTGTATAAGTTATAAGATATGAACCTGCTGGAGTTCCTACTGGGACATTTAAATTACCAGAAGCATCCAAAGTAGCTCCAGAACCATCATCATCATCTAATGTGATATTAATATTTGCAGCATTTGCAGGAGCACCATTCTCTATATCGTTACTAATAACATTTCCAACAACACCTCCAACCCCTTCGGCAAGTGGTGAACTTGTGTAATCATCATTTATAGCATCAATAATTGTAACAGCGTTAGGATTTGTAAAAGTAATTGGCTCAAAAGCCAAAGCAAACTGTCTTGGCGTTGTAGAGCTACCTGAATCTCTTAACACACCAGCTCTATAGGTAAACGTAGATATTGATGTATATTCAGTTTTAGCAAGGAATTGAGAATTAGCATCTATTCCAGGGTTAACAACATCTGTTGCCGCTTCAAATCTACCTGAAGGCGAATAATTTAATTGGGAAGGGTTATTAAGTACATAACCACCAAAATCAGTTATAACAACATATTCTCTAATATTACCATTATTACCATCTACATCCATAGAATAGGCGTCCAACTCAATAATTATAGGCAGAGAGTTGTTAGAATTTAAAACAAATTCAAATAAAAACTCAACATAAGCTCCATCTGCAGAGCCATTTACAATAGAACCTCCATTTATTTGCACAATAGGATCAAAACTCGACAAACCATTACCCAAATGATCTGCTAAATCATCAAATTGATTTAACGTAGCTGCTTGAGCACTTGAAATAGTAACAAGTGCATCTACAACAGTACCATCTGGAGTTGTTGTTACATTCTGAAAACGATATTGAGTACCAACTGCTAAATTAGCTCCTCCATTAACAATTGTAGGATTTCTAAAATCTAAAGTTTGCTGAGCAGATACTGTGTTAACAGCGAAACTAGCAAACAGTATAAATAAAAATACTTTAAAGAAAACAAATAAATTTGTGTTCGAGAATCGAGTAGAGATTTTCATATTATATATGGGTAAAATTGTTGTATATATTATTTGGGTATTTTTTGTTGTGGAAAATCCACAATTTAGTTGCTAAAATAAATGTTAAAATTGAGTTAAAGAGATATTTGTACGATAATCTGACACAAAATTCGATAAAACGCACAAATAACAGTTAATAGAACAAATCTAAAGCTCTATGCTAAGAAAAAAAAATTCATTTTTAAATTATAATTCTAATCGTTAAAGTGCAAATATAAACGATAAAATACAATATCCAACTATTTCAATAAGAATTTTTCCTACTTTTAAACTATTAAATTACTTCATAGCTCCATTTTTTTTATTAATAAAACATAAAATCTTAGTCAAAATCTAGAAAAAATTATTCGGTTGTAAAAAATAAAACTTTTCCAAAATACTATTAGATAAAAAAGATTTAGGATTAAAATAACTTCTCTAATACATCTATATTTGTGAAAAATTATTTTTAATGAAATTTTTAGACGAGATAAAACGTAGAAGAACCTTTGGTATTATTTCTCATCCAGATGCAGGTAAAACAACACTTACAGAAAAACTTTTACTATTTGGAGGAGCAATACAAGAAGCTGGCGCAGTAAAAAGCAATAAAATAAAAAAAGGAGCAACCAGTGATTTTATGGAAATTGAGCGACAACGTGGAATTAGCGTAGCGACCTCTGTGCTTGCATTTGAATATAATGGTACAAAAATAAATATTTTAGACACACCTGGTCACAAGGATTTTGCAGAAGATACGTTTAGAACACTTACAGCTGTAGATAGTGTTATAGTAGTCATTGACGTTGCCAAAGGTGTGGAAGAGCAAACAGAAAAATTAGTTGAAGTATGTAGAATGCGTAATATCCCAATGATTGTTTTTATTAACAAAATGGATCGAGAGGGTAAAGATGCTTTTGAATTGTTAGATGAAATTGAACAAAAATTAGGTTTAACAGTTACTCCATTAAGTTTCCCAATTGGAATGGGTTACGATTTTAAAGGTATTTATAATATTTGGGAGAAAAATATTAATTTATTTAGTGGAGACAGCAGAAAAAATATTGAAGAAACCATTGAGATTAATGATTTAAACACTAATGAATTAAACAAACTTATTGGTGATAAAGCAGCAGATACACTTAGAGATGAGTTAGAATTAGTAGAAGGTGTGTATCCTGATTTTAGTAATGAAAATTATTTAAAAGGAGAATTACAACCCGTATTTTTTGGGTCTGCACTAAACAGTTTTGGTGTAAGAGAACTATTGGATTGTTTTGTTGAAATAGCACCAAAACCTAGACCAAAACAAAGTGAAGAACGATTAGTAAAACCTGAAGAAAAAGACTTTACAGGGTTTGTTTTTAAAATACATGCCAATATGGATCCTAACCATAGAAATCGATTGGCATTTGTAAAAATTGTATCTGGAGAATTTAAAAGAAACACACCATATTTGCATGTTAGACACAATAAAAAAGTGAAATTTTCTAGTCCAAATGCTTTTTTTGCTGAAAAAAAAGAAATAGTAGATATCTCGTATCCTGGTGATATTGTAGGATTACAAGACACAGGAACGTTTAAAATTGGAGATACTTTAACGGAAGGTGAAATACTAAACTACAAAGGCGTACCAAGTTTTTCTCCAGAACATTTTAGGTATATTAATAATGCAGACCCATTAAAATCTAAACAATTACATAAAGGTATTGATCAATTAATGGATGAAGGTGTTGCACAATTATTTACTTTAGAATTAAACGGAAGAAAGGTTATTGGTACAGTTGGAGCATTACAATACGAAGTTATTCAGTACAGGTTAGAACATGAATATGGTGCAAAATGTACTTACGAAAACTTAAATGTATATAAAGCCTGTTGGGTAGATCCAAAAAATAAGAAAAGTGAAGAATATAAAGAGTTTTTAAGAGTGAAGCAACGTTTTCTTGCCAAGGACAAACGCAATCAATTAGTATTTTTAGCAGATTCTTCTTTTTCGCTACAAATGACTGAACAAAAGTATCCAAACATAAAATTTCACTATGTATCTGAATTTGATTAGCAAATAATTAATTTAAATAGTGTTTTAAACGTGTAAATCTAACACTAATAATTATGCTTTAAAAAATTTTAAAAACGCTTTAAAACAACTAATACAAAGTCAAAATATTATCTATTATAATTAATATTTATAACTTTTTGTTTTAAAATAATTTTTAATTATCGCAAAAGCCTTTCAAAATTGAAAGGCTTTTTTATAAATATAATATTAATAAATTAAAGAATACTACTTCTCGATACAATTTGCTCATGCTTCACAAATCACTCGAAGTGACGAAATGTGAGTTTTGTTACGCTTGTCCTGTTGGTCCAAAATTTAATGGTATTGGTGGTTGCTCAAAAAAATATTTTGAGCATCACAAAATTTAATTGTAATTAGCAAGTTTCTAATTAAATAATTACGCTTGTCCTGTGGGACCAAAATTTAATGGTATTGGTGGTTGCTCAAAAAAAATATTTTGAGCATCACAAAATTTAATTGTAATTAGCAAGTTTCTAATTAAATAATTACGCTTGTCCTGTTGGACCAAAATTTAATGGTATTGGTGGTTGCTCATAATCTTTGATTTCACCATGTGCTTTTTCAAAACGTTGTACATTATCACCTAAGGCTTTTAATAATCGTTTAGCATGCTGTGGTGTTAATATAATTCTGGATTTTACTTTACTTTTAGGTGTGCCAGGCATTATACTCACAAAATCTACTACAAATTCGGATACAGAATGATTTATTATTGCTAGGTTAGAGTATGTTCCTTCTGCAACTTTTTCGTCTAACTCAATATTAATTTGACCTTGTTGTGGTTTTTTATCTTTATTATCTGCCATGTTTTATTTTGTTATGCTTACGTTATATAGTAGGCTTATTAATTAAATTTTATTTAAAAAGAAAGTCCTGCTAATAGTAGCAGGACTTTCTTATAATTATTATTAAAAAGTTTTATATTAATAAATGAAATTCCTACTTAGGTAGAAATAAATTTGACTAGCGGATTTCACTTCGACTTAGCTTGTGAAATCCGAGTCTTATTTAATTATAATTAACTTCTTGTTTAGCTTTCATCATTTGATCAAATTCTTCTTTAGATCCAACAATTATATCATCGTAAGCACGCATTCCTGTTCCTGCTGGAATTCTATGACCTACAATTACATTTTCTTTAAGACCCTCTAAAGTATCAACTTTTCCTGCTACAGCAGCTTCATTTAAAACTTTAGTTGTTTCTTGGAAAGATGCCGCAGAAATAAATGACTTAGTCTGTAACGATGCTCTTGTAATACCTTGTAAGATAGGAGTTGCTGTTGCTGGTTTTGCTTCGCGAGCAGTAACTAAGTTTTTATCTTCTCTACGTAATAAAGAATTTTCGTCTCTTAATTCAAAAGAAGAAATCATTTGTCCTGGTTTTAGGTTTACAGAATCTCCTGCATCCTCAACTATTTTCATTCCAAAAATAGCATCATTTTCTTCAATAAAATCAGCTTTATGAGCTAATTGATCTTCTAAGAAAATAGTATCTCCAGAGTCAATAATTCTTACTTTACGCATCATTTGTCTTACAACTACCTCAAAGTGCTTATCATTAATTTTTACACCTTGCAAACGGTAAACTTCTTGAACTTCGTTTACTAAATATTGTTGTACAGCTGCTGGTCCTTTAATATTTAAAATGTCGTTTGGTGTTATAGAACCGTCTGATAATGGCATACCTGCTTTTATAAAATCGTTTTCTTGTACAAGAATCTGATTAGATAATTTTACTAGGTATTTCTTAATATCTCCTAATTTAGATTCTACAATAATCTCACGATTACCACGCTTAATCTTACCAAAAGAGACAACACCATCAATTTCACTAACTACTGCTGGGTTAGAAGGGTTACGCGCTTCGAACAATTCTGTTACTCTTGGTAAACCACCTGTAATATCACCAGCTTTTGAAGATTTACGAGGAATTTTAACTAAGACTTTACCAATCTTAACTTTCTCTCCATCGTCAATCATTATATGTGCTCCAACTGGTAAGTTATAAGATCTAATGACTTCACCTTTACCATCTTCTACGATTAAGGTTGGTATTAATTTCTTATTTCTAGATTCTGAAATTACTTTTTCTTGGAAACCAGTTTGCTCATCAATTTCTACTTGATAAGTAACTCCTTGCTCAATATTCTCATATCTCACTTTTCCTGCAAATTCAGAAATAATTACACCGTTATATGGATCCCAAGAACAAACAACATCTCCAGCTTTTAGTTTATCACCATTTTTAATTTCTATGGTTGACCCGTAAGGGATATTATTTGTACTTAAAGTAATTCCTGTTTTCTTATCGATAAGTTTAATTTCTGAAGTACGAGAAATTACAATATCAACTGTATTTCCTTCTTTATCTTCTCCTTTAACTGTTTTTAAATCTTCAATTTCTGCTACACCATCAAACTTTACAGTTAATTTATTTTCTTCAGAAATGTTACCTGCAATACCACCAACGTGGAATGTACGAAGCGTTAACTGTGTTCCAGGTTCTCCAATAGATTGTGCTGCTACAACACCTACTGCTTCTCCTCGTTGCACCATTTTATTAGTTGCTAAATTTCTTCCGTAGCATTGTGCACAAATTCCTTTTTTTGCTTCACAGCTTAGTGGCGAACGCACTTCAATAGAGTCAACAGGAGAGTTTTCAATTTTCTCTGCAATAGCATCATCAATTAACTGTCCTGATTCTACTAACAACTCTTGTGTTAATGGATCGAACACATCATTAAGTGCTACACGACCAAGAATACGTGCTCCTAATTTCTCTACAATTTCATCATTTTTCTTAAGTGGAGAAACCTCTACACCTCTTAATGTTCCACAGTCTTCACTGTTTACAATTACATCTTGAGATACATCTACTAAACGACGTGTTAAATAACCTGCATCGGCAGTTTTAAGTGCTGTATCGGCAAGTCCTTTACGTGCTCCGTGAGTGGAAATAAAATATTCTAAAATTGAAAGTCCTTCTTTAAAGTTAGAAAGAATTGGGTTTTCAATAATAGATCCTCCTCCTGCAGTCGATTTTTTAGGCTTAGCCATTAATCCACGCATTCCTGTAAGCTGACGAATCTGTTCTTTAGATCCACGTGCTCCAGAATCTAGCATCATATATACTGAGTTAAATCCTTGTTTATCTTCGCGAATACGCTTCATAGACAACTCGGTTAATTCTGCATTTGTGGAAGTCCATATATCAATAACTTGGTTATAACGTTCGTTATTAGTAATAAGTCCCATGTTATAGTTTCCAGTAATACTATCCACTTTAACATTAGCTTCATCAATCATTGATTGTTTTTCTGGTGGAATAATAATATCACCTAAACTGAATGACAATCCTCCTTTAAAGGCGAAATAGTAACCTAAAGTTTTAATTTCGTCTAAGAAAGCGGCTGTTTCTGGTACACTTGTTACTTTTAAAATATTACCAATAATATCTCTTAAAGATTTCTTAGTTAATACTTCGTTTATATATCCTGCTGCAGCTGGAACTTTTTCGTTAAATAATACACGACCAACAGTAGTTTCAATGATTTGAGGCACTAATTCGCCATCTTTATTAAAGTCTATTGTACGTACTTTAATTCCTGCATTTAAATCTACTTTCTTTTCGTTGTAAGCAATTGTTACTTCTTCAGCAGAATAAAATGTTAAGCCTTCGCCAACAACTTTTACCTCTTTTGTAGATAATTTATGCTTGGTCATATAATATAAACCAAGTACCATATCCTGAGAAGGTACTGTTACTGGAGAACCATTTGCTGGGTTTAAGATATTGTGTGAGGCCAACATTAATAATTGACACTCTAAAATAGCTTCTGGTCCAAGTGGCAAGTGAACTGCCATCTGGTCTCCATCAAAATCGGCATTAAAGGCTGTACACACTAATGGGTGTAATTGTATTGCTTTTCCTTCAATAAGTTTTGGTTGAAAAGCTTGAATACCAAGTCTGTGTAACGTAGGAGCACGATTTAAAAGTACTGGATGTCCTTTTAAAACGTTTTCTAAAATATCCCAAACTACTGGTTCTTTTTTATCTATAATTTTCTTTGCAGATTTTACAGTTTTTACAATTCCTCTTTCAATTAATTTTCTAATTATAAAAGGCTTATATAATTCTGCTGCCATATTTTTAGGCAATCCACATTCAAATAATTTTAATTCTGGTCCAACAACAATTACAGAACGTGCAGAGTAATCAACACGCTTACCTAGTAAGTTTTGACGGAAACGTCCTTGCTTACCTTTAAGTGAATCTGATAAAGATTTTAACGGTCTGTTAGAATCTGTTTTTACTGCTGATGATTTACGAGTGTTATCAAATAAAGAATCTACAGATTCTTGTAACATACGTTTTTCGTTACGTAAAATAACTTCTGGCGCTTTAATTTCAACCAAACGCTTTAAACGGTTGTTACGAATAATAACACGACGGTATAAATCGTTTAGATCTGAAGTTGCAAAACGTCCACCATCTAAAGGTACTAATGGTCTTAATTCTGGCGGAATAATTGGCACAACTTTCATGATCATCCATTCTGGACGATTTTCTCTATGCTCGTTAGATTCGCGTAAAGCTTCTACAACTTGTAAACGCTTTAAAGCTTCTGTTTTACGTTGTTTAGACGTCTCAGTATTTGCTTTGTGGCGTAACTCGTATGACAATGCATCTAAATCTATACGTGCCAATAAATCGATTAAACATTCAGCTCCCATTTTAGCAATAAACTTAGTAGGATCTGTGTCGTCTAAATATTGGTTGTCTTGTGGAAGTGTTTCTAGAATATTTAAGTATTCTTCTTCTGTTAAGAAATCCATTTTTTGTAATGGTTCTCCTTCTTCATTTTTAGCATCACCAGGTTGTATTACTACGTAACGTTCGTAATAAATAATCATATCTAATTTCTTAGATGGTAAACCTAATAAATACCCTATTTTGTTTGGTAACGAACGGAAATACCAGATATGAGCTACAGGCACAACTAAATTGATGTGTCCTACTCTATCTCTACGTACTTTCTTTTCTGTTACTTCTACACCACAACGGTCACAAACAATACCTTTGTAGCGAATTCTTTTATATTTACCACAAGCACATTCGTAGTCTTTTACAGGACCAAAAATACGCTCACAGAATAAACCATCTCTTTCTGGTTTATGTGTACGATAATTAATAGTTTCTGGCTTTAAAACTTCACCTCTAGACTCTGCTAAAATAGACTCTGGTGATGCTAAACCAATGGAGATTTTATTAAATCTCTGTACTGTATTCTTATCTTGTTTTCTTGCCATTTTTCTTAGTATTCAGTCTCAGTCTCAGTATCTAATTAGCTATTTACTGCGAACTGGATACTGCGACTGCATACTATTTTATTATTCTTCTAATCTAATGTCTAATCCTAACCCTTTCAACTCGTGCATAAGTACGTTGAAAGATTCTGGTAATCCTGGATCTGGCATTGGTTCACCTTTTACGATTGCTTCGTAAGTTTTGGCTCTACCAACAACATCATCGGATTTTACTGTTAAGATTTCTCTTAAGGTACTCGATGCTCCATAAGCCTCAAGTGCCCAAACTTCCATCTCACCAAAACGCTGACCACCAAATTGTGCTTTACCACCTAATGGTTGTTGTGTAATTAATGAGTAAGGTCCAATTGAACGTGCGTGCATCTTATCGTCTACCATATGCCCTAACTTTAACATATAGATAACTCCAACAGTTGCAGGTTGATCGAAACGATCTCCTGTTCCTCCATCATAAAGATATGTATGTCCAAATCTTGGAATACCTGCTTCGTCTGTAAGTTCGTTAATTTGGTCTAATGTGGCACCATCAAAAATTGGTGTTGCATACGTTCTACCTAAATCTTGACCTGCCCAACCTAAAACAGTTTCATAAATTTGTCCAATATTCATACGAGAAGGTACACCTAATGGGTTTAATACGATATCTACAGGAGTTCCGTCTTCAAGGAATGGCATATCTTCTTGGCGAACGATTCGTGCAACAATACCTTTGTTACCATGACGTCCTGCCATTTTATCACCAACTTTAAGTTTACGCTTTTTAGCGATATAAACTTTAGCTAATTTTATAATTCCTGAAGGCAACTCATCTCCAACAGAGATAGTAAACTTCTCACGTCTTAAAGCGCCTTGAATATCATTTTCTTTAATCTTGTAGTTATGTAATAAATCTGCTACAAGCTTATTTGTTTTATCATCAGTTGTCCAAGTTCCGCTTGTTAAATGCGTATAATCATCAACAGAATTTAACATTTTAAGTGTGAATTTTTTACCTTTTGGTAATACCTCTTCACCTAAATCATTAAATACACCTTGAGCAGTTTTACCATTTACAATAGAGAATAATTTTTCTACAAGAACAGCTTGCAACTCATCAAACTTAGCATTGTAAATACCTTCTAACTGAATGATATCTTCTTTGTCTTTTGCTCTTTTGCGTTTATCTTTAATAGCACGAGAGAACAATTTTTTATTAATAACTACACCATGTAATGATGGAGACGCTTTTAATGAAGCATCTTTTACATCACCAGCTTTGTCTCCAAAAATGGCACGTAATAATTTTTCTTCTGGAGTTGGATCAGATTCTCCTTTTGGTGTAATTTTACCAATAAGAATATCGCCTGGCTTTACTTCTGCACCAATACGAATCATTCCATGCTCATCTAAATCTTTTGTAGCTTCTTCTGAAACGTTAGGAATATCATTAGTTAACTCTTCGTTTCCTAATTTTGTATCTCTAACTTCTAAAGAATACTCATCAATATGAATAGATGTAAATATATCTTCTCGAACAACTTTTTCAGAAATTACAATAGCATCCTCAAAGTTATACCCTTTCCAAGGCATAAAGGCTACTTTCATATTTCTACCTAAGGCCAGTTCTCCGTTTTGAGTGGCATAACCTTCTGATAATACTTGGCCTTTAGTTACTTTATCCCCTTTTTTAACAATAGGTTTAAGGTTAATAGAAGTTCCTTGGTTTGTTTTTCTGAATTTAACTAATGGGTAAGACTTGGTATCGCTATCAAAACTTACTTTAGCTTCATCTTCTGATCGTTTGTATTTTATAACAATTTCGTTAGCATCTACATATTGTACAACACCATCTCCTTCTGCATTAATTAATACACGAGAATCGGACGCTACTTGACGTTCTAAGCCAGTTCCAACAATTGGAGCTTGTGGTCTTAATAGAGGTACTGCCTGACGCATCATGTTAGATCCCATTAAGGCACGATTGGCATCATCATGTTCTAAGAATGGAATTAACGAAGCTGAAATTGACGAAATTTGGTTAGGAGCTACATCTGTATAATGAATATCTTTTGGAGACATTACAGGGAAATCACCTTCCATACGAGCAATAACTTTGTCGTGAAGGATTTTTCCTTTATCATCAACTTTTACAGTTGCTTGAGCAATTAACTTATCTTCTTCTTCTTCAGCACTTAAATATATAGGTGTTCCTTTAACATCTACTACACCATCTGTAACTTTTCTATATGGTGTTTCAATGAATCCCATTGAATTCACTTTTGCATAAACAGAAAGTGAAGAAATAAGTCCAATATTTGGTCCCTCAGGAGTTTCAATAGGACATAGTCTTCCGTAGTGTGTGTAGTGTACATCTCGAACCTCAAATCCTGCTCTTTCTCTAGATAAACCACCTGGTCCTAGTGCTGAAAGACGACGCTTATGCGTAATCTCTGCAAGAGGGTTGGTTTGATCCATAAATTGAGACAATTGGTTTGTACCAAAGAAAGAATTAATGACAGACGATAAGGTCTTTGCATTAATTAAATCTATAGGAGTAAAGACTTCGTTATCACGAACATTCATACGCTCACGAATAGTACGAGCCATACGTGCTAAACCAACACCAAACTGAGAAGATAATTGCTCACCTACAGTACGTACACGACGGTTAGATAAGTGATCGATATCATCAATCTCTGCTTTAGAGTTTATTAACTCGATTAAGTATTTTATAATTGTAATGATATCTTCTTTGGTAAGCACCTGCTTATCCATTCCGATATCTAATTGTAATTTTTTGTTCATTCTGTAACGACCAACTTCTCCTAAGGAGTAACGTTGATCACTAAAGAATAACTTATCTATAATACCACGTGCTGTTTCTTCATCTGGCGGCTCAGCATTACGTAATTGTCTATAGATATGCTCAACAGCTTCTTTTTCGGAATTTGTTGGGTCTTTTTGAAGTGTGTTATGTATAATAGCATAATCACCTTGTTGTGCACTTTCTTTGTGTAAAAGAATAGTTTTCACATCAGCTTCAAGAATTTCTTCTATATTATCTTTATCTAAAACCGTATCACGATCTAGAATAATTTCATTTCTTTCAATAGAAACAACTTCTCCTGTATCTTCATCTACGAAATCTTCGTGCCATGTATTAAGAACACGAGCTGCAAGTTTACTTCCTAAAATCTTTTTTAAACCAGATTTAGAAACTTTAACTTCTTCAGCAAGATCAAAAATTTCAAGAATATCTTTATCACGTTCAAAACCAATAGCTCTAAATAAAGTGGTTACAGGTAACTTCTTTTTACGATCGATGTATGCATACATTACAGAATTAATATCTGTTGCAAATTCTATCCAAGACCCTTTAAAAGGTATTACTCTTGCGGAGTACAACTTTGTTCCATTTGCATGGAATGATTGACCGAAGAATACACCTGGAGATCTGTGTAATTGTGAAACTACCACACGTTCTGCACCATTGATACAGAATGTACCCGAAGGAGTCATGTAAGGTATTGTGCCTAAATACACATCTTGAACAATAGTTTCGAAATCCTCATGTTCAGGGTCTGTACAATACAGTTTTAACCTTGCTTTTAATGGAACGCTATAGGTAAGTCCACGTTCTATACATTCTTCAATAGAATATCTTGGTGGATCGACAAAGTAATCTAAAAATTCTAGAACAAATTGATTACGTGTATCTGTAATTGGGAAATTTTCTTGAAAGGTGTTATATAAACCTTCATTTCCTCTTTCTTCTGATTTAGTTTCTAACTGGAAAAAATCCTGGAAGGATTTGATCTGAATATCCATAAAATCTGGATATTCTGTTCTATTGATAATAGACGAGAAATTTAATCTTTCAGCTTGTTTTACTAACATCAATGGACGAAATTATGATTAAAAATAATAATTATTGTGTACCTTATTACATTATACACAAAATGGTTTAGGTCTTAGAGTGCATACTCCAGACCTAAACCTTAAGTTTGTTTAGTTGGTAAGCTTACTTAAGCTCAACCTCTGCTCCTGCTTCTTCTAATGAAGTTTTTAATCCTTCAGCTTCATCTTTAGAAACACCTTCTTTGATTGCACTTGGTGCATCGTCAACTAATCCTTTAGCTTCTTTTAATCCTAATCCTGTTAATTCTTTAACAAGTTTTACAACTGCTAATTTAGAACCACCAGCGGCTTTAAGGATTACATCAAATTCAGTTTTTTCTTCAGCAGCGTCTCCACCACCAGCAGCAGGTCCAGCCATAGCTACTGCAGCAGCAGCAGGCTCTATACCATACTCATCTTTTAATATTGTTGCTAATTCGTTAACTTCTTTTACTGTTAAGTTAACTAATTGTTCTGCGAAATCTTTTAAATCTGCCATTTTTCTATCGTTTTAATAATTTTTTAATATAATATAATATAATTGTAAAAAGTGCGTACACGTTTAATTATTATCCCTCTTTTTGAGATAATGTTTTAAGAATTCCTGAAAGTTTTCCTCCACTTGATTTAAGTGCAGAAACAACGTTCTTAGCTGGAGATTGTAATAATCCAATGATTTCTCCAATTAATTCTTCTTTTGATTTAATATCAACCAACATATCTAATTGGTCGTCTCCTAAATAAATAATCTCTTCAATAAAAGCACCTTTTAATAAAGGTTTTTCAGATTTCTTTCTGAAGGCTTTTATTACTTTAGCAGGAGCATTTCCTGTTTCAGAATACATCACAGATGTATTTCCTTTAAGTACTGTTGGAAGTTCTCCAAACTCTCTCTCTGAAGCTTCCATTGCTTTTTCAAGTAATGTGTTCTTAACAACTGCTAACTTGATATTTGATTTGTAACAAGCACGACGTAAATCTGAAGTCATGGATGCATTTAATCCTGAAATATCTGTTAGGTAGATATTAGCATTAGTGGCTAATTGTGTAGTTAAGTCTTTAATTACTTGTGATTTCTCTTCTCTTGTCATAATAAAAGTTTTTAACTAATTAACCTATTTTAGTATCTACAGCAATACTTGGACTCATGGTAGAAGACATAAATATGCTTTTTACATAAACTCCTTTTGCAGCAGTAGGCTTAAGTTTCATTAATGTTGTTAGTAATTCGTTTGCGTTACCTGCAATTTTATCTGCACTAAAAGATGCTTTTCCTATTGCTGCATGTACGATTCCTGTTTTATCTACTTTAAAGTCGATTTTACCAGCTTTAACTTCGGTTACTGCTTTTGCAACATCCATTGTTACAGTACCAGTCTTTGGGTTAGGCATTAAACCACGAGGACCTAATACACGTCCTAAAGGACCTAATTTACCCATAACACTTGGCATGGTGATAATAACATCAACATCTGTCCAACCGCTTTTAATTTTATCTAAGTACTCGTCTAAACCAACATAATCTGCACCAGCTTCTTTAGCTTCTGCTTCTTTATCTGGTGTTACTAATGCTAAAACTTTAACATCTTTACCTGTACCATGTGGAAGAGATACAACACCTCTAACCATTTGGTTTGCTTTTCTAGGATCAACTCCTAAACGTACAGCTAAATCTACAGATGCATCAAACTTAGTATTAGTTATTTCTTTAATTAATGCTGAAGCTTCTTCAATAGAGTAAACTCTATCTTTTTCTATTTTCGCTACAGCTTCTTTTTGCTTTCTTGTTAATCTTGCCATTTTTTAATGTCTTTTAATAGATTAATTAGTTGGCATAGTTCCAGTCACGGTAATTCCCATTGACCTTGCGGTACCAGCAACCATTTTCATTGCAGACTCTATAGTAAATGCATTTAAATCTACCATTTTGTCTTCAGCGATAGTTTTTACCTGATCCCAAGAAACTTTAGCTACTTTTTTTCGGTTTGGTTCTCCTGAACCTTTTTTTAATTTGGCCGCTTCTAATAATTGTACTGCAGCTGGAGGAGTTTTTATAACAAAGTCAAAAGACTTGTCTTTATAAACAGATATTACCACTGGTAAAACTTTACCTGGCTTATCTTGAGTTCTAGCATTAAACTGCTTACAGAACTCCATAATATTAACTCCAGCAGCACCTAAAGCGGGTCCAACCGGTGGCGATGGATTCGCTGCACCTCCCCGAACTTGTAATTTAACTACTTTACCTAATTCTTTTGCCATTTTAAATTATTTTATTGTGATACAAAACTTAAATTGGAAGCTTAAGATTGTATCGATAATGTAACAATTATTATATTTTTTCTACTTGCATATAGTTAAGCTCTAATGGAGTCTTTCTTCCAAAAATCTTAACCATTACTTCTAACTTACGTTTTTCTTCATTTATCTTTTCTATAGTACCATCAAAACCGTTAAATGGTCCATCAATTACTTTAACAGTTTCTCCTGTTGTAAAAGGAATTGCTACATTAGAATCTGATTCTACAGAAAGTTCATCGACTTTACCAAGCATTCTATTTACCTCAGACTGGCGAAGTGGTAAAGGGTCTCCTCCTTTTGTTGCACCTAAAAAGCCTATAACGTTTGTAATGCCTTTAATAATATGAGGAATTTCTCCTGATAAATTGGCTTTTACCATTATGTAACCACTAAAGTGAACTTTCTCTTTATTTACTTTTTTTCCATTACGAATTTGAACTACTTTCTCCATTGGCACTAGCACCTCTTCAACATAGTCCTGAAGTCCTAATCGCGCTATTTCATTCTCAATGTAAGTTTTAATCTTATTTTCTTGACCACTTACAGCTCTTACTACATACCATTTTTTTTCGTTACCCTCTGCCATATCCTTCTACTTAATAAGATCAAAATAAAACGCAATTACTTTACTAAAAACAGTATCAATTCCCCAAATAGCAAGTGAGAATATAATTGAAAACACAGCTACAACAATAGTTAGCTTTTGAGCTTCGGACCATGTTGGCCAAGTCACGTTGTTTTTTAATTCATCAAAAGATTCAGTTATATAATTTACTATTCCAGCCATTTGTTTTATTTATTTACTGTAGCATATAAACTACTACACCTATTTTATTTTTCTGTGCACGGGTTGAGAGACTCGAACTCCCGACACCTGGTTTTGGAGACCAGTGCTCTACCAACTGAGCTAAACCCGTAAATATAAGTCAAGGTGTCACGAAAAACGAGACACCTTAACTCAATATTTTTATAAACTAATTATTAGTCTAAAATCTCTGTTACCTGACCAGCTCCAACTGTTCTTCCTCCTTCACGTATTGCGAAACGAAGACCAATATTCATTGCAATTGGTTGGATTAACTCAACAGTAATAGTTAAGTTATCTCCAGGCATTACCATTTCAACTCCTGATGGAAGCGCAATGTTTCCTGTTACGTCAGTTGTTCTTACGTAGAACTGAGGACGGTAGTTGTTATGGAATGGAGTATGACGTCCACCTTCTTCTTTTTTAAGGATATAAACCTCAGCTTTAAATTTAGCGTGTGGTGTTACAGATCCAGGCTTAGTAATAACCATTCCTCTAGAAATCTGTGATTTTTCAATACCTCTTAATAAGATACCTGCATTATCTCCAGCTTCACCTCTATCTAATATTTGACGGAACATTTCAATACCTGTTATTGTAGATGTTAACTTTTCAGCTCCCATACCAATAATCTCTACAGGATCTCCAGTATTTGCGATACCAGTTTCTATACGACCAGTTGCAACAGTACCACGACCAGTAATTGAGAATACATCTTCAATTGGCATTAAGAAATCCTTATCTACCTCTCTTAATGGCTCCTCGATCCACTCATCAACAGCTTTCATTAACTCTAATACTGTATCAACCCACTTTTGCTCACCGTTAAGTGCACCTAAAGCAGAACCAGATACTACAGGTCCATTATCTCCATCATATTCATAGAAGTTTAATAAATCTCTAACTTCCATATCTACTAACTCTAAAAGCTCCTCATCATCAACCATATCAACTTTGTTTAAGAAAACAACGATACGAGGTATTCCTACCTGGCGTCCTAATAAGATATGCTCACGAGTTTGTGGCATTGGACCATCTGTAGCCGCAACTACTAAAATAGCACCATCCATTTGCGCAGCACCAGTTACCATGTTCTTTACATAATCGGCGTGACCTGGACAATCTACGTGTGCATAGTGACGATTTTCTGTTTGGTATTCTACGTGCGAAGTATTAATTGTAATACCTCTTTCTTTCTCCTCAGGAGCATTATCAATTTGATCAAATGATCTCGCTTCCGAGAAACCTGCATCAGCTAATACTTTAGTAATAGCAGCAGTTAAAGTTGTTTTACCGTGATCTACGTGTCCAATAGTACCAATATTTAAGTGTGGTTTTGAACGATCGAAAGTTGCCTTTGCCATGTTTTTAATTTATTTTAATCTTAATTTATATTAGTGTTCAATATTTATTCAAATAATAATGAGCCAATGACGGGATTTGAACCCGTGACCTCTTCCTTACCAAGGAAACGCTCTACCCCTGAGCTACACCGGCTAAATATTAGAGCGAGAGACCGGGTTCGAACCGGCGACATTCAGCTTGGAAGGCTGACGCTCTACCAACTGAGCTACTCTCGCAATTATTTAAAAATCCAAGTTTAATAATTTATTTTTATCGGTTTTTGATAAAAAAAGTGGGGAGAGCAGGATTCGAACCTGCGAAGACGTAGTCAGCAGATTTACAGTCTGCCCTCGTTGGCCGCTTGAGTATCTCCCCTTTTTTTTAAACTTTACATTAACTTTAAGAACTTCTAAGTTAAAAAACTTAGTTATTTAAGAGCCGATGGAGGGACTCGAACCCACGACCTGCTGATTACAAATCAGCTGCTCTAGCCAGCTGAGCTACATCGGCTTTTAACTGCAATTTTTACATTAAAAAAAGCCCGCTATTTCTAACGGACTGCAAATGTATATATTTTTATTATTATTTAAAACATTTTTTTAAAAATTTTTATGATAAATGTGTTCTTAATTTTTCTTTTTTCCTTTTTAGCTGTCTTTGAAGCGATGCAACAGCCACATCTACACCTTCTTCGAAAGTTTTGCATTGTTTTTTAATTACTAAACTATCGCCAGGAATTTTTACTTTGGCTTCAAAAATTTTATTTTCTTTATTACTTGTATTCTCTACTTTTAAATAGACGTCGGTTTGAATAACTTTATCAAAGTACATATCTAATTTATCCATTCTTTTTTGAATAAAATTTAATAACTCTGGTTTTGCGTTAAAGTTTACTGATTGTGTGTTCACCTTCATAGTTCTATTATTATTGGTTAAACATTACGTTATTATTTATTTTTACTTCTTGGATGTGATTTGGCATATACTTTTTTAAGTTCTGCTATACTGTTATGCGTATATATTTGTGTTGCTGCCAGACTTGTATGTCCTAACAATTCTTTTACTGCGTTTAAATCTGCTCCTTCATTTAACAGATGTGTAGCAAAAGAATGTCTGAGTATGTGCGGACTCTTTTTTACTTTAGTTGACACTTTACTAAAATAATCCTTTATTATTCGATAAACAAGTGTTTCGTATATTTTAACTCCTTTTTTTGTTAAAAATAATAGTCTTTTACCTTCTATTACTTCCAAGGCACTTCTATGCTCTAAATATTTATTTAGTGTAATTATTAAACTGTCTAATAATGGTATTATGCGTTCTTTATTTCGTTTACCAAGTACTTTTAGGGTTTTGTTTGAGCTATCTATGTCCTCGATTTTTATATTTATTAGTTCTATTCTTCTTATTCCTGTGGTATAAAAAAGCTCTATAATTAGTTTATTTCTTATACTTTCGAAATCATCGTCATAAATAAAGGTATTTAAAACTGTTTCAATTTCATTTTCAGAAAAAGGCAAGTGTACTTTTTTGCTGGTTTTTAAAGCTCTGTGTTTTATTAAAGGGTTTGTGGTAATTGTTTCTGTTTTAAGCAAGAACTTATAATAGGCACTAAGTGACGCTATTTTCCGATTGATGGTTCTGTTACTACTATTGTTTTCGACTAAAACAACAATCCAACTTCTAATTTGCGAATAGTTAATCTCATTTATTGAGTCTTGATTGTATTCAGTTTTTATAAATTCTGAAAACCTATTAATATCATTTTTATAGGCAGTAATTGTATGTTTAGAGTAGTTTTTTTCTAATGATAAATAGTTTATAAACTCTTGGATTGCCATAGAAATTAATTGTTTATTTTTTTAAACCTTAGATTTTTAAACCTAATCCTATCTGAATTGCATAAAATTGAGTTAAAGTAAATTCTTGACTTGAATTTTCATAACTATTAATTAAGTCAGATTTGGATTTCATACCTATATTAAAATTCCAATTGTCATTAATTTTATATTTTAATCCAAAACTAAATTGCAAACCAAAATTAAATCCTAAATTTTTTGCTGATACATCTGTATTAGATGCAATATCTTCTGTTTTTGACTTTAATAAATATGCTCCATAAAAACCTAAGTCTCCATAGAAAGAAGCTTTTTTTTGATTGGTTATATTAGAAAGCCTCAATAATAATGGAATGTTTAAATAGTTATTACGTAAAAATAGTTGATTATTATTTTCAAAAAAATTTCCAGTAACTCGTAAGTTCTCAATTCCTCCAATTATTGATAAATTATTTTTAAGCTTAAATTCTTTTAGAAGAGAACCTTCAAATACAGTTACATTTAATTTGTAAGCATTTTTAGCTTCTAAAACACCGAAACCAATTTGATTCGTTACTATCCAATCTCCTTTATCATTATCTAAATTTTTCTGCTGTGAAAAAACAACATTAATGCTTAATAAAAAAAATAAAATTAGAAAGTTGTTTTTAAACATAATTGATGCTAATTATTAAAAAACATAACATTACTCTTTAAACAATGACGATCTTTTTGTTAAATCATTAATCAATTTTTCGTCTTCTTCACTTTCCAGTAGTGTGTTGTAGTTTTTCCAAAAGTCTTTATCATAAGGTTTTGGAGAAAAAATGTCTGGATCCCAATTTGATGTCATTGCTTGATTAACTTCTTCTTGGTCTAAAATAATTTCAGTAAATAATATTTCTTGTACTGTATAATAATAGCGTTCTTCATTATTATATTTTGCTAGCTCTTCTTCACTTACTTTTCCTTTTGGCTTAAATCCAACATTGACTAGTTTTGGAGTTTCGTAGTATATGTAATTAGGATACATTTTATTATTATACTCTCTATAACTAATTACTAACTTATGATTTACATTGGTAGCGTAAAGGGTTTTGCTTCGGCTTTTTTGTGCTTTTGAAGCTGCAATAAGTTCGTATTCTATTTTTTTGAAGGCGTAATTATCATAATAAATATAAATCCAACCTTGCGCATTAAACCCTTCGTTATAGATGCCTTCGGTGTTTAAGCCTACATAATCTTCGCCTTTTAAGATTTCAATTTTATATAATTTACGACCATTATCTACCAAAATTGTATCTAATTTAAATTGATGATTGCTTAATATATTGTCACCAAATAAAGCTTTTGCGCCTTGTGCATTACGTACTAAATTAAGTTTGCCTTTAAAAAGATTTTCTAATCCGTTAACTCTGGTATCATTCCATTTAATGGCTTTGATTAAAGATGCTGTTTCTATTGTATCTCTTCGTAAGTTTTTGGCTTTTAAATTTACATTTTTGGCCTTGTACCTAAGATATGTTGAATATGAAAACAGGCTATCTAAATCGCGTAAATCGTAACTTTTACGCACTTGATCCACATTTATTTTTAATTGCTCTTTAGAACCTACTGCGAAACTAGAATCGTAAACAGAAATAGCACTTTCTATTAGCCATTTAAACTCTTTTTTATTGCGCTCTTTATGTCTTAAAAACCCTTTTTGAATATAGGACGAGTCTGGCATGTTACGTGGCAACCTGTTTATTGCTCTTACCACAATATCGTTTCCTGTTGTTGGCCTTGGGTCTGCTATTAGTACAACTTCGTCTAAAGAAGCAACTTCGCTTTCTAAAAACACCTCCATTGCATTATCAAACTCGTTTACAGGAACTTTAAAGCTTTTATAACCAATTGACGATACGATTAAAGTATCTTTAGCATGTTTTTCGGGTACTACTAGTGTGAATTTTCCATCGACGTTACTTACTGTACCAATGGTTGTGTTTTGAACATAGATACTCGCATTTTCTATTGGAGTATAGAGTGCTTCGTCTATAATTATATTTTTAAGTTCTTGCTGAGAAAATCCAACAAAACATGCGAAAGTTAAAGCTAGTTGTATGAGTTGTTTAACTGTAATTAATTTCATTTTTAAATTTTATAAAGTCTTTTGTATTAAAACGCTAATTAAGACATTATGTTGCAGACTTCTACTCCTAATTATCTATTACTAGTTTAGAGAAATTGAAAAAAATTTTCGCTAAAATGATAATTAAATCTTTACGTCGCTGGTTTATAATCCTTATTATCAATTACTAGTTTAGCAAAATTGAAAAAAATTTTCGCTAAACTGAGAATCAAATCTTTACGTCGCTGGTTTATAATCCTTATTATCTATTACTAGTTTAGCGATAATCTCTCTTAAGATTTCAGAAGTACCACCACCAATTGGACCTAAGCGACTGTCGCGTAACAATCTTGCTAATGGATACTCTTCCATATAACCATAACCACCTAAAAACTGCAAACATTGGTTAATTACATCGTCTGCCATTTTTGTTGATTTTAATTTAGAAATTGTAGCTTCTTCCACCACATATTCTCCTTTATTTAATCTATAAGCAATGGAGTAATTAAATGCCTTGCAAATTGTCATATCTGCATACATCTCTGCATAACTATGTCTTAATGCTTGAAACTTATCAATAGTCTTGCCAAAAGCAGTTCGCTCACTCATATATTGCTTAGCATACTCCAAAGCAAACTCTGCACGTGCATGTGCATTTATACCCATTATAAGGCGTTCTAAGGCAAAATGTTGCATAATGTATGGAAAGCCTTTACCTTCTTCTCCCATTAGATTACTTGCAGGAATAGTTACGTTATCGAACGCGATTTCTCCTGTGTCTGAAGCTCTCCAACCTAATTTATCTAATTTGGTGGCAGAGATTCCTGGTGTATCTCTATCCATTATAAAAATACTCATACCTTTATGTCCTGCTTCTGGATCTGTTTTTGCGGCAACCACTAAATAATCACTATAGACTCCATTAGTAATAAATGTTTTAGAGCCATTTAAAACATAAGTATCTCCTTTTTTAATGGCAGTTGTACGCATTCCTGCAACATCACTACCACCAAAAGGCTCTGTAATACAAAGACATCCTATTTTCTCGCCAGTAATACTAGCTGTTAAGTATTTTTGTTTTATAGCTTCGCTTCCTTCTTTATTAACGTGCGTCATTGCTAAATAAGCATGAGCCCAGATTGCAGCTGCAAAACCACCAGAATTGATTTTTTGCAATTCTTCTAACAGAATTACTGTATAAAATAAATCTAAGTCCATACCACCATATTGTTCTGGATAGTTGATTCCAAAAAAACCCATTTCTCCAAATTTCTCCCAAATAAAACGCTCTATATGTCCTGTTTGCTCCCATTTATCAATATGAGGAACAACTTCTTTTTGTAAAAAATCTTGTAGGCTTTTTCTAAACATTTCATGCTCTTCTGTGAAGTACATACCATCCATAATCTATAGTGTTTTTAACTTAAATATTAGTATATTATTCTAATGACAAATATAACTTAATTATCTCTATTTTTTGGATAGGAAAATATTTAACTTTCTCTAATTCGTCTAAAGATTTAAACCCATCTCGTAATGTTCGCTGTTCAATAATTTGATGCGCAATTTCGTAGTCTATATGTTTAATTGTAACTAATTGGTCTCTTGTCGCAGTATTTAAAGCTACTTTTTTAATAGATTTTGGAGTTTTAACTGTAAATTGGTTGGTGACTCTCTCAATCACTTCAGGAGACAATCCATATACCTCACTTAATTCAATATCCGAAACAAAACCATTATTTTTTTCTCTATATTTTATAATGCGTTCCGATAGTTTTTCGCCAATACCATTTACCTTTTTTAGTTGTGCAGCAGTTGCTGTATTTAAATCAATTTTTTGCTGAAAAGTTTTAGGTGTATTATTGTAGTTATTGGAATAATTATATGTTTTAGGTTTTGGATTTGTAACCCATTCTGGGAATTTAAAATAAGGAGAAATAGAAGCTAGTAATGAGTCTGAAATTTTTGTTATTTGCTGAAACTCCTTAGAAGAATTCACCCATTTATCTTGTTTTCTATATGCATGTAGCCTATCGATTTCTTCAGGAGTCATCCCTAAAGTGTACCCTTTATAATCTGTAATAAAATTTGGATTAAACGGATAAATTTTTGGCTTTTTTTGTTCTAAAGCTAGCAATTTAAGCGAATCCATTTCTTTGTTAAATCGTTGAAATTCTTCAGTATTATCGTTTACTATAACTGAAGGCTTTTCAATAAAAAAGTAAGCACATTGTAGAACAATAATTAAAAATACTAAAAAGAAAATCCCATTTCGTTGTTGCTTAGTGAACATGAAATGGGATTTAATTTTTGACATTTTCTTACTTATAAATTTTTAGCTTTAATTGCAGCCATATATTTATTTAGTTCCTCTTTTACTTTTGGTGCTAATAATATTAATCCAATCATATTGGGTACCATCATTGCAAATACCATAGCATCTGAGAATCCAATTACAGAGCCTAAACTAGCTGCAGCTCCTACTACTACGAAGATACAGAAAATAACTTTATAGGTGTATTCTGCTCGTTTAGAGCGTCCAAATAAATACGTCCATCCTTGAAAACCATAATACGACCATGAAATCATTGAACTAAAAGCAAATAATACTACTGCTACTGTTAATACATAAGGAAACCATGATATTGAAGATTCGAATGCGCTAGAGGTTAATAAAATAGCTTGTGCATCACTTGATGGTGGATTTGCAGGATCTACAAAACCTGTTATAATTAATACCAAAGCGGTCATTGTACACACTACTACAGTATCTATAAATGGTTCTAATAAAGCAACCATCCCTTCACTTGCAGCATATTTAGTTTTTACTGCAGAGTGTGCAATAGATGCCGAACCAATACCTGCTTCGTTTGAGAATGCGGCACGTCTAAATCCTTGGATTAACACTCCAACTGCTCCACCTGCAATACCTTCTGGACTAAATGCTCCATTCCAAATGGCTGCAAACGCACTACCTATTAAATCGAATTTAGCAAAAATTACAAATAACGATGCTGCTACATAAATGGCAACCATAAATGGTACTATTTTATCTGTTACTTTAGCAATCTTTTTAATACCACCAATAATAACAATTCCTACAAGAGTTGCCATTACTAGACCAAATGCCCAACCATAGCCACGTAAGAACGATTGTTCGCCTCCAGTTATGTTTTCTACTAACTGAAAAGCTTGATTAACTTGGAACATGTTTCCACCTCCAAATGATCCTCCAATAACAAAAATAGCAAAGAGAACAGCTAATACTTTTCCTAAACCACCTAGTCCTTTAGATTTTAATCCTTTTGTTAAATAATACATTGGACCACCATAAACGGTTCCATCTTCTGCAATATCTCTATATTTTACACCAAGTGTACACTCTACAAATTTAGACGCCATCCCTAAAAAACCAGCAATAATCATCCAAAAGGTTGCTCCTGCTCCACCAATTGAAACTGCAATTGCTACTCCTGCAATATTACCTAAACCTACAGTTGCGGATAAAGCAGCAGTTAGTGCTTGGAAATGGGATACTTCGCCTTCATGATTTTCTATAGCTATAGTTTCTATATTATCTCCTCCTGGAGTAGAGTCTCCTGCTCCAATTAAAGATTCGTGGTGATCTAACTCATCGTATTTACCACGTACAATATTTACGGAAGTAAAAAAGCCTCTAAAATTTATAAAATTAAAATATAAGGTAAAATATAATGCACCTAATATTAATGGGAACAATACCCAATACACGCTAATTGTATCTGTAAACGGAATTTGATAAAATATAAGTTCTACAAACCATCCTGTAGCATTACCAAATTTTTCGTCTATAATTTGATCAATACCTCTTTCTGCATCTTGCGCAAAGGTTAAAAGCGGTAAAATAATTGTGAGCATTGAAAGAAGAAATTTCTTCATAATATGTTATTATATTTAGTTAGTTTTTTGTTAAAGCTTACAAGATGCTAAAAAAAAATGATTTTTTAAAGCATCGCTTGTTAAAATCTATGATTTAAGTAATGTTATAAATTGTATTGAGCTTGCGTATTTGCTCTGGTCGTCCTAATACAATAATCTTAGATTTTGGTACTAGTTTTATTTCAGCTTCTGGATTTACAACGTATTCTCCATTTGGGTTTTTAAAACCAATCACAGTACATCCTGTTTTTCTTCTTAAGTCTAAATCTCTAATGGTTTGCACTGTGGTTGAGTTGTAGAGTTTTTCTATTTCAATTTCTTCAATATTAATATTTTCTTCCCCAACTATAGAAAGGTTATCTATAAACTCAATTAAATCTGGCACTACAACCAAAGATGCCATGTGATCGCCTCCAATTTTATCTGGTAAAATTACGTTGTTTGCTCCTGCAAGTTTTAATTTTTTATACGATGTTTCTTGAGATGCTCTACTAATTATATTTAAGTGCTTATTTATTTGCCTAGCAGATAGCACAACAAATAAATTATCTGCATCGTCTGGCAAGGCTGCTATTAATGTTTCTGCACGTTCTATTCCAGCTTCTAAAAGCACGTCGTCTTCATTAGCATTTCCATGTACAAACATTACGTTATCATTGTCGTTTTTTTCAATAATTTCTTTATCTCTTTCTATAACTACAAATGCTTTATTGTAAGCTTTTAACTTTGTTGCTGCTTGCTTTCCGTTACGACCATAGCCACAAATAATGATATGATTGTCGCAAGCATTTATTATTTTTTTCATCTTTTTCTTTTTAAGATCTTCAAGATTGTTTTTACTTAAAATATATTCAGTTATAATACTTATTGCGAAACCTACAACAACAACACTGGTTAAGATTAAAAATATGGTAAATAATTTTGAGTTAGCATCTAAGGGTTGTACTTCTCCAAAACCAACAGTGGTAATGGTTATAACCGTCATGTAAAACGAATCTACCCAAGTGTAGCCAGAGATTATTCTATAGCCTAAAACACCAATAATAAGTATGAGTATTAGCAGAAATAGCGCTGTATATATTTTTGATCTAAAAAATTTTAGAACTGGATTCATAAATCGAAAACTGAGGTTCGTTTAGTATATAATATATCTTTAATACGCATCCAAAAGGCTAAAAATAGGTATAACGCAAACCCAAAACCTACGGTTACAAAAGTAAGATACATAAAGGATGTGCGAACTACTTTTGCTCTTATTCCTAAGCGATCTGCAATACGCTGACAAACGTAATAACCACGTTTTTGAAAGTAATGTAATAAGTTATAAAACAATTTCATATTGCAAATTACACATTTCCTGTTAAAATTGTACTACCAATAGCGCATTCTAAGCATTTATTTTTATCACAATAATTTGTTTTAAGTTCTAAAAGTGCTTGCGATTGTAAAGCAGAGTGATTTATTGGTTTTAATGTATTAAATTTATTAACTATACTGTTGTTTTCTGGTTTTACGGCTCTTAACAAGTTTAGAATTGAATCGTTAATCGATTTTCCATTATACTTAGCGTAACTAAATTTAATTGGCAGTATTGTATTAATTAGCAACAACTCTATAAAAGACTTTGTTGTTGTTTTTATTTGAAATTTAGAGGTTTTAGAGAATGTATAATGTGACTCCCAAAATGCACTTGTTTTTACAGTGAATAGTTTATAAAAATCTTCTAATGTTTCAGTGTTTATTATTTGAGAAAATAAATTCTGGTTTTGAGTGTAAACGCTCGCTAATTGAGATAGTCTAATAGTTGGGAAATTTGAAGGCCTTAGCCTAAAAAATTGAATTGGTGTAATGTGACTATTGTTTAAATTAAATTTCTGTTTTAAAAAAGTGTATTCTCTATTTAGTTCTACATAATATGCATCTTCAATGGCTTCGGTTAATAAATTTGCTTGTCCAAGTAGTAAAGCTTCCAATTGAATTGGATGAGATTGCAATTTTCTTATAATTGAAAATTCAATACTTTCAGCAATACTTAAAAAAGCCTCTTTATTGACTTTTAAACCAAAATTTTTAGTCAGTAATTTAAAGAGTACAGCTTCCCAATCGTTTTTAGAGTGTTTTAGCATCGCTTCTATCTCTAAAGATTTTCGTTCTAAACGCTCTATATACAAGCGTTCTAACCAATGTTCTAAAATAAAATCTTCGGTTTGAGGAAATTTGGCTTCACAATTAATCCAAGTTGGTGTGGAGTTAAATAAGGCATTATAATTAGTTAATGCTTTTGCAGACACGTACTCTTTTAGCTCTAAAGTGGGAATTTCTGTATTGTCTTTTCTAAAAATTGGTGTGTCGTGTTCCCAAACGACATGCAATATTACATTATCGTAATTCGCATCTGTTTCGTGGTTATGTAAAAACCAATCCGAAGATTTTACATGTATCTCTACATTGCCTGCCCAAAGCTGTTCATTGATTTTAAGTTGTGCATTAAAAAAGTCTGGACCTGTATTATGATTATGTGAGCCAACAGTTAGTAAAGTAACAACTTCGTAGTTTGTAGTTTGTAAGTGAGTTGTTGTAAACTTTTTATATTTCCAGATGTAGTGTAAAAAGTCTTCTTGCATGTTTTAAAGGTAATCTACCTTTTTAAAACTTCCAAATTATAAAATATCTGCTAATGCATTTTGAAGACAATGGTATTTAAATTCAAAGCCTTTGTCTTCTATTTTTTTAGACGACACACGTTGACTTTCAAACAATAAAATATGCATTTCTCCTAACACTAATTTCATAAAAAATTTAGGGATATTAGGCAAAAACAGTGGCTTTTTCAATTGTTTTGCTACTGCTTTTGTAAGCTGTGCATTAGTTTGTGGATTTGGTGCTACACCATTATAAATGCCTTCTAATTTATGTTCTAAAACATAAACAAATATACGTGCTAAATCGTTAATATGAATCCAAGATTGCCATTGCTCTCCAGAACCAAATGCTGCTCCAACTCCATATTTTACTGGTTTAACAATTTCTGGCAATGCTCCTCCATTATTTGACATCACTAATCCTATTCGTACTTTAGAGACTGTTATGTTTAAGCTCGAAAAACTATCTACGGCTTGTTCCCATTGCTCTACTACCTCACCTAAAAAAGAGGTACTTGCCTCCTCATGTTTTTCGCTGTAATAATTAGTTAATGAGCTTGGATAAAACCCAATAGCGCTTGCAGAAACTATTTGTTTTACATTATGGTTAGTCGTTTCTTTTAAAGTATTAAATAGTAACTGAGTGGTTTGCAACCTACTTAATAGTATTGTTTTTTTGTAGCTCTCTGTCCAGCGTTTAGAAATTGATGCACCAACCAAATGTATAATAGCTTCCACACCATTTAAACACTCAGAATCTATTTCGTTTTTATCTGGATTCCAAAAAAACCCTTTATAGTTTTCCTGTTGTTCAAGCTTATTTTTACTGGTAGTTAGGTAATGAACTGTATGATTATTTTTATGACAAATTTTTACAATCTCACTTCCAATTAGTCCTGTCGCTCCTGTAATTAAAATTTTCATGTGTTAACGTTTCTTTTTCAATAACAAAATTAACACATAATAAACGTTTTTGATTGGCTATTAAGTAAGGTTTAACAGATAGGTAATATTGCTATTAGTTTAGCATTTAACAGCACGCAACATTTCTCGTTTTCCAGGAGGACCATCTGTACGCTCAACAGTAAATCCAACCGCTTGCATTGCTCGTCTTACGCTACCTTTTGCAGAGTAAGTGACTAAAACTCCATTAGTTTTTAACGCATTGTACATGAGTTTAAATATAGCTTCCGTCCATAATTCTGGCTGAACACGAGGTCCAAAAGCATCAAAATAAATAAGATTATAGGTTTCTTTATCGGTAAGTTCTGAAAACAGTTTTTCTTCTTTTTTAAGCTGAAACCATTTAGATATATGATTAGAATTTTCCCAAGAAGTGTTATGTATTATATTAAAAAGATCTTCTTTAATTGAAGCTTTTAATTGCTCACTATAATTTAGTTGTTCAATTTCTAATAAAACTACAGGATAGGCTTCAATACCTGTATAATGAATTGGAATCTGAAATTCTTCGGCTTTAATACACGTTATAAAAGCGTTTAGTCCTGTACCAAAACCAATTTCTAAAATAGATAGTGGATTTGTTGTATTAAAAAAAGGTTTAGAGTTTATTACATACTCTAAACCCTTTTTAATAAATACGTGTTGTGCTTCTTGTATGGCTCCATGAATGGAATGGTATTGCTCATCCCACTCTTCTATTTGTATGGTTTTTGAGCCATCTGCTGTGGTTATAATTTTTCGTTTCAAAACTATTTAATTAATAGTTTCTTAATTCGTGGTATTGGACCTGTACATTCTGTTTGGTGACAAGAAATACATAAACCAACAGCAGTATTAAATCGCTCTTCAATAGGAATTGTGGAGTTTGTATTAAAAATCTCTTTTTCGGCTTCTAAAAATAGTTCTGAAAAACTTTTAAAAGTGGCATTTCGGTGTTTAAAATTTGATAATTCTGCTTTATGAATTTTAAGGAAGTCTAAAGGGAATTGAGTTGGTATTTTACCTGCTAAAATGTCCTTTTTTAAACTAAGGTTGTAATCGTACATGGTATTCATTAACAAAGACATCTCAGAGGGTTGGTACATATCGTAAACCACTTCTTCTTTGTCTTCATTCTTTATTTTAGCTTGCTCTTTATTAGTTTGATAACAGGCTAATAAAACAACAAAGCATAATATATAGATTACAGGTTTCATTTAATTTATTTCTCTTCTACTAAAAGAACACCATTAGCCTCAAAAGAATACGTTTTTTTAGGTGCAGTAATTTCGGCTATTTCGGCTGCAGATTTCCCAGCATCTTCTGCATAATGACGTAATTCTTCTACAGGTACTTCGTTAACGTAAGCGTTACCATTTAAAATGACTTGTTTTCCTGCAATGTTTTTAGGCATAAAAAACCCATAATCTTTAAATTTTACCATGGCTTGCTCACCATCGCCTAAATCAACTTTCATCCAGCATCCTTTTGCTTGGCAAACCTCCTCTACTTTTGCAATCATTTTTGAAGGTATGCTGTCTCCAACATTCATCTCTTTATAATGTGCTAACATTGATTTTGCCGCAATAGCATCGTCTGCAATAATCTTATCTCCAAAAGATTTATAAGCTATATCCTTTTTAACCTCAGTTGTTATATCTTTTGTAACTTCTGTGTTGTTTTTTTCGTTTTTACAGGCTGCTAACATTACTAAAAAAGCTGCGAATACTAGTATTTTTTTCATTGTAATTTGTCTTTATTTATATCTACAAATATATTCATTTTTTAAGAATTAATTATATTTTATATCACGTCAAAATTCAGTACTTTTGCAAAACAAATAAAGCATAGATATAATGAGTGAATCCACTACCAACGAAATCGATATAGTAACTGTAGAAAAATCTAGAATAGAATCTGTAGATTTTAATAATTTGGCTTTTGGTCGCGAGTTTTCCGACCACATGTTTTCTTGCGATTTTATAGATGGTAAATGGCAAACACCTAAAATTACACCTTATCAACCTCTAACATTAGATCCTTCTGCGCGTGTATTCCATTATGGGCAAGCTGTTTTTGAAGGGATGAAAGCATTTAAGGATGACAACGATAAAGTGTGGTTATATAGACCCTTAGATAATTTTAGACGTATAAATATTTCGGCAAAACGATTAGCTATTCCGGAATTTCCTGAAGAATATTTTACCGAAGGTCTTAATACTTTAGTTAACTTAGACAGAGCTTGGGCAAAGAAAGGAGAAGGTAATGCGCTATATATTAGACCTTTTGTTATTGCAACTGAACCTGCTATCTCTGCAGCTCCTGCAGAGGAATATAAATTTATGATTATTTGCTCTCCTGTAAAAGCTTATTACAAAGGTACTGTAAGAGTTTTGTTTGCCGAGCAATACAGTCGTTCTGCAAATGGAGGTGTTGGTTTTGCTAAAGCTGCTGGTAATTATGCTGCACAGTTTTATCCAACAAACCAAGCACAAGCTAAAGGCTACCAACAAATTATTTGGACAGATGCTAATACGCACAAATATTTGGAAGAAGCTGGCACAATGAATATCTTTTTTAGGATAAACGACACCTTAATTACTGCACCTACAAGTGATCGTATTTTAGATGGTATTACCAGAAAAAGTATTATACAATTAGCAAAAGATAATAATGTAGCAATTGAAGTGAGACCAGTTGCTGTTGAAGAAATTAAAACTGCCGCAAGAAACGGAAGCTTAAAAGAAATTTTTGGAAGCGGAACTGCTGCTGTTGTAAGTCCAATTTCTGCTTTTGAACATGCTGATGACGTTTTTGAGTTACCAGAACTAAATGATCAATCTTATTCTACTGTTTTTAAGAAAAAATTAATGGATATTCAATACAACAAAGCCGAAGATAAACATGGCTGGCGTGTAGAAGTTAAATAAATAAAAAAAGCAACCAAATGGTTGCTTTTTTTATTGCTCTAAAATAGTTTTAATATTTGGTTTAAAGTAATTCGGACCTTTTAACACTTTACCATCTTCTCTATAAATTGGTTCGCCATCTTCTCCCAATTTACTCATATTGCTACGTTGGATTTCGTTAAAGACGTCTTCTATTTTGTGTTGCAAACCATGCTCTATAATTGTACCACATAAAATGTAAAGCATATCGCCTAAGGCATCTGCTACTTCTACCAAGTCGTTTGTTTTTGCGGCTTCTAAATACTCTTCGTTCTCTTCTCGCATTAACTCATAACGTAGTAAATTTTTTTCTAATCCTAAATCGGCTTTAGGTGTTTCTCTATGTCCTATTTTAAATGCTGTATGAAAGGCTTTTACTGCTTCTATTTTATTTTTCATTGTGGAATGGTTTTCAATTTAAAAAAACAATAATACTACGTTTTTGTTTCGTAATTTTGCATAAAAATAGGAATATGTTTACAAAAGGACAATTGATTTTTGCTGTTTTATTTGCTATCGCTTTTATAGCTGTTTTAATATATACCTATCGTAAAGATTTAAGATTGCACAAACACTATTACAAAGGCACGCTTTGGGTATTATTAGCTTTTATTAGTTTTATTGCAATAATCGCTTCGATTAAATTTTTGCTATAACTCCTTTTCTTACTTTTTATAATTCCGTTTTTACATTCTATACATATTTTTTGTTAAATTTAGGTTCTAACTATACCTAGTATTGGGTATTTGCGCAAGTTTCTTTTTAATGATATTTGCACTATAACTAACTAAAACCTTTTAACATGAAAACTAGATTATTATTTTCAATAGCACTAATTTTTGCTTTTTTAGCTTGTAAAGACGATACTAAAAACAAAGTAACAGAAGACGAAAGCGTAGAGAAAAGAATAACTCCTGCTGCTATACCAAAAATAGCTCAGCTTCCTTATAATAACAATTTAGAAATATTAAAAGAAGATAGTGATTACGACGACAACTCTATTTACTTAAAAATACCTGTACCAAACCAAAATTTTGTTCATGTAGAAACTATTGATGTTTCCTCTAATAGTATAAGTGCTATAGTGTATGTGATATCAGACAATACTAGAAATAGCGCTTTAAATAAACCTATAGTTGAAGTTTATAAAGACACCTTAAAAATTGATAGTGTTTTAGGCAGTAAAAAAATACTAGGTAATGAACTTGTAGTGTTTGTTGTTAACGATCATCCTGAGGATTTTAAAACTATTAAAGATGAATTTGTTACGGCAAAAAAAGCACAAATTGCTGCTAACAATATGTTAATTGAATGTGGAATTATATCACTAACTAAGTCTAATAATAACGAATTTCCTGAGCCAAAAGAAGCTTGTGGTGGTGTAATTGTGAAAAGGAATTAATGAATAGATTATATAAAACATCTGTTTTGGCGCTAATTGTTTTTTTAATGGTTAGTGCTAAAACCTATGCTATTAACACTAAAGACACCATTATTGAGGTTTTAACTAAAAAAATAAAAAACACAGAGCATAATACTATTGAAAAAGGAGATTTACTGTACCAATTAGCAGACTATTATGGAAAACAAAATAAAGCCGATTTGGCTTATAAAAATTATAATTTAGCAAAAAAAATGTATAGTAATCTAAATATTAAGGATAAAGAAATGGAATGTAATTTATCCTTATTTTCTTTACTAGACTCGCAAAATGAATTAAATGTAAATCCGTTACCTTATTTAGAAAGCTATTATAACTATCATAAAAACGCCAACAATACATCTAATATTTTAAAAGCAGAACTTGCCTATGCCTCTTATTTTTTTGACTCCATAAATTATAATAAATCTAAATCGTATTACGAAAAAGCATTACTTACAGCAACACAAAAAAACGACAATTTTAGTAAAGCAAAAATAAATACCAATTTAGGCTTGTTGTACTCTGGCTTTATTGAACAGGATTCTGCTAGACTGTTTTTTGACAAAGCCTTAAAACTATATAACCCAAAACACAGCAACCAAATATTTGCTACGTATTTGAATTATGCAAACTCTTATCAAAAAAACAAAAATTATGAGAATGCTATTATTTATTTGAAAAAAGCAGAAACCATAAATCTAACCGAGCATAAAGATAATTATGAAAAAATATTGTTTTCTAAACTAGCAAATTGCTACAAACAAATTGGTGATTACAAGAATGCACATCTCTATTTAAAAAAATATACTAAAACAATAGATAAGCTTAATATTACGTCGCAAAATATCGAAATCACTAAGATTAAAGAACAATACGATAACGAAAAACTAAGAGCAGATAACCTAGAAATTGAAAACAATAGAGCTAAAACTCAAAATATTGCAGTTGGTTTGGCAGGAAGTTTGGCACTTGGTAGTGTAATTGCTTTTCTTTTAGTTAGAGATACCAAACGCAAGCAAAAACTAGCAGAGCAAGACAAAGAGTTACAAACACAAAAACTTACCACAGTTTTAAAAGAACAAGAATTGGTGACTATTGATGCTATGATTGAAGGCCAAGAAAAAGAACGACAACGTATCGCTAACGATTTACACGATGATTTAGGAGGATTAATGGCTACTGTAAAGCTTCATTTTAATATTTTAAAACAAGATCAAACTCCAGAGCTTTTTAATAAAACAAATGGATTAATAGATGAAGCTTATAAAAAAATAAGATCTATTGCGCACTCTAAAAACTCTGGTGTAATCGCAAAACAAGGCCTTTTAAAAGCTGTAAAAGAAATGGCAAAAAAGATTTCTATTTCTAACGCATTAACAATAGAGGTTATAGATTATGGTTTAGATAATAGATTAGAAAACAGTTTAGAACTTACTATTTTTAGAATTATACAAGAATTATTGACAAATGTGATAAAACATGCCGAAGCTACACAGGTTACTATCCATATTACAAACCATGAAGAATCACTAAATATAATGGTTGAGGATAATGGTAAAGGGTTTAATCCTAGTCAGGTTACAAAAACTAATAAAGGCATGGGAATTAGCAGTATAGATAAACGAGTAGAACACCTAAACGGGAAACTAACAATAGAGTCTGAAAAACATCAAGGAACCTCTATTATAATTGATATACCATTATGATACGATTAGCTATAGCAGAAGATCATCAATCCCTTATAGATGGTATTAAATTACTTTTAGAATACGAAGACAATATTTCTATAATTGGCACTGCTAATAATGGCGAAGAACTCCTAAAACTAGTACATTTAAAACAACCAAATGTAGTATTAACAGATATAAGAATGCCAAAACTAGATGGCATAGAAGCAACAAAACTTATACTCAAAAAATTTCCATATACCAAAGTGTTAGCTTTTTCTATGTTTGACCAAACCGACGCTGTAAAACAAATGCTAGATGCAGGCGCAAAAGGGTATATTTTAAAAAACTCTCCACTTACAGAAGTATTACAAGCAATACAAACTGTTGCTAAAGGAGAGCAATATTTTGATTCTAATCTTAATATAAATGCATTAGATTTAAATAGCTCTACACCAAAAAAAGGCCTTTTAACCAAAAGGCAAGTTGAAATATTAGAACTTATTGCACTAGGCAAAACCTCTAGAGAAATTGCAGACGAGCTATACATTGGTAATCATACAGTGGATACTCACCGAAAAAATATGGCACGAATTTTAGGCTTAAAAGGAAAAGGGGAATTAATGCGCTATGCCTTAGACAAAAAATATAAATTTTAAAATTACCCAATATTGGGTATGTTTCTACCTTTAATAGATAATTAGATTTGAGAGAATCAAAATTATGTATTATGAAAACTACTAAACTATTTACATTATTCGTTGTTTGCTTAACACTTACAGCTTTTGAGTGCGAGGATACTTGCGATGCATTACAGCTAGCAGATTTAACCATACCTCCAATTGCAGATGCTTTCGATCAATTTGGAAACCCAATAATAGACCAAAGCACTGGACAAACCTTACAAGGAATTAATGAGTTATTTTACAACCAAAGAACAAACGAAGTCTTTAATTACGATAACCCTCCATCTCAAGGTTTACTAATTGGTGATGTGATACAAATGGCTACAAGTATCCACAATAAATTTTCTGAAACCGAATGTAATTTAGGTGAAGATGCTACTCCTACAGATACTGATGCCAAACTATCTATAAGAGGACCAGAATTTAATGGTGTTTTACCTTTAAATAGTATGCCAACTCCAACGATCCCTTTTCAAGGAAAGGGCTTTACTGCTACAGCTTTTCAATTAGTAACTCCAGGCTATTACTCGGTAGAATTTAATGCCAATAAAACAAGAAGTCTGCAAGAGCATAGCTTTAATAATAATTTTTATTATGGCGAAAACGGAAGCTATAATAGAAAAAAATCATTCTCATTTACAGTAGAAGAATCTGATGTTAAATCTAATAGTACGTTAAAAATTGAAAACTATAATAATGATGATCTAGCACCAAAAACAGTTGAAGAAATGAAAGCACTTTACATCTATCAATTTATTCACTCTAATCAATATAAAAACTGGATTCTTAAAAAGAAAAACAACTAATTTAAGAAAACAAAAAAGCCTTAATCTAAAATGGATTAAGGCTTTTTAAAGTTATAAGAATAGATTAATTTACCTCTGGTAAGTTGTTAAATTCTTTACTATAGTCTAACATTTGACCATCAAAAGTTTCTGGTTGTGTTACTTTTATAGTAGTTATTTCTCCATCGTTGTTAGTTTCAGCTACTAAAACAGGATTTACAAAACCGCTATAAGGCGCAGATGTAAATTGCTTGTTACGCTCTAAAACCTCAGCATGTATTGCTTGATCTACTTTTACACCATAACCTTCTACTAAATCTTCAACAGCTTTATAATCGCCTTCCGATTTTATACGTTGTGTTTCTCTTAATAGCTGTCCAAATAAATCGTGTAACTTATCGTAATCGTTAATATTAAAATACGTTTTTCCGTCTTTAGTCACCTTTTCAATAACGTTATCTTTTTGTCCTTTTTCAAAAACCCAAGCAGAAACCCATTGTCTGTTTACCATGTGTGCTTCTTCAACATCGTCTCCTAAATTTAGTCTAATTAACTGTGTCATTAAACCATTTCTAATATAACCATCGTAAGCTGCTTTTCCTACAGATTTCCAATCATCTACTAAACCTAATTCTTGTAATTTTGGATTATATAAATAATATAAACCTACTAAATCTGCTCGTCCTTCTTCTAAAGTAGAAGCATATTTTTTAAGTGTTTCTTTAGTTTCTCCAACTCCAGGGTTTAATTGTCCTGAGGCATGTCCAATTACTTCGTGTAAGGCTGTATGCAACTTATCTGCTAATTGACCATGTTTTTTTTCTAATTTATATTCTTCATCATCGTGTACAAATTCTTTTAAACGTCCTGAGCTTCCAGCATTGTTATAGGCATGGATAATGTTTCCTAAAGACACCGATTTACTTCCTACAGCAGCACGAATCCAATTTGCATTTGGTAAATTCACTCCAATTGGTGTGCTTGGCGATGCATCTCCTGCTTCTCCAGCAACATTAACCACTTTATAAGTTACACCAACAACATTTTTCTTTTTATGCGCGTCCATTAATGGAGAGTTATCTTCGAACCATTGTGCATTTTCAGATAAAACAGCCATTTTTTCTGACATGTCAAAATCTTTAATTTGTACAATATTTTCGTAAGAGCCTCTGTACCCAGAAGGGTCATTATATACTTCTATAAAACTATTTATGTAGTCTATATTTCCTTCTGTAGCTGCAGTCCAAGCAACATTATAATCGTCCCAAGTTTGTAAATCTCCTGTGTAATAATATTTAATAAGTAGTCCAATAGCATCACCTTGCGCTTTATTTTCTGCAACGCCTTGAGCTAATTTTAACCATTTTACAATTTCATCAATTGCAGATCCGTAAAGTCCGCCAGACTTATACACACGCTCTTTAAGCACTCCGTTTTCTTTTACTAATTGAGAATTTAACCCATAAGATAATGGCTTATCTGGATTTGGAGAGATTTTCTTTTTATAAAAATTTTCAACATCTGCAGTCGTTACATTAGGTCCATAAAAATTTACAGCAGATTGTAAAACATTATCTACACCTTTAGCAAGATTTACTTTTTTAGCATCTTTATCATTAAATATAACCTCAAAAGCATCACCTTTTAACTCAGCATTGGTTTCTGCTAGTAACTTGGTTAAGTATTCTGCAGAAAACTCTGGTTTAATTTTATCGTTAGAATAGTGATGATGTATTCCGTTAGAAAACCAAACACGTTTCAAATACGTTTCGAAAGCTTTCCAATCTTTAGCGTCTTTATCGCCTTTATAATTGGCATAAACTGTTTCTAAGGCTTTTCTAATTTTTAAATTATGCCTGTAGTTTTGGTCCCACATGATATCACGACCTTCTAAACCAGCTTGAACTAAGTAATAGACTAATTTTTGTTCTTTAAGTGTTAAATCTTCCCAACCTGGTATCTGGTATCGCAGTATTTTAATGTCTGCAAATTGCTCTACATTATAATTAAAGGTGTCTTCTGTTCTGTCTTTTTTATTTACTACTTTTTTTTCAGCTTTATCATTTCCGCAAGAAAATAAAAAAGCAACAGTAAGCGCTATGCTTGCTATAGATTTTAGTTTCATTTTAAATAATTTAGTGTTCTTCAACAAATGTAACATATATTAACATACTATAAAATTGATTACCTTTGAATTAACTAACATTTTTTTATTTTTTAGGATGAAATATTTAAAGTACCTTTTATTATTATTACTTATTGTTATTATAGGTCTTGCCATTTACATTGCTGTACAACCTAATAATTTTGAGGTAAAAAGAAGCAGAACAATTAATGCTCCTGCTGCAGTTGTATATAATAATGTTATTGACTTTAAAAACTGGGAATCTTGGTCCTCTTGGGTGGAAAAAGATCCTACTACTGTAATCACTTTACCTGAAAAAACTAAAGGTGTTGGTGGTGCCTATTCTTGGGTAGATAAACATGGAAATGGCACTATGAAAACAACTGCTACAAACCCAAATAAAACGATTACTCAACAATTACAATTTGGCGATTTTCATCCTTCTACAATAGAATGGACTTTTGAGCCAACCGACGATGGAAAAACTACTGTAACTTGGCAAATGCTTGGCGAAAACACACCCTTTTTGTTTAAAGCGTCTGCTTTGGCTTCTGGTGGATTTGATGCTATGATTGGTCCTGATTTTGAACGTGGTTTAGAAAAACTAGATAGTATTGTTGTAGAAAGCACTAAAAAATATAGTGTAAAAGTAAATGGAATAACTCAACATGGAGGTGGTTTTTATTTATACAACACAACCTCTTGTAAAATGGAAGATTTTAAATCTAAAATGCAAGAGATGATGCCACAGATTGAGCAGTACGTAGCAAAACATAATATTATTCCTTCTGGAGGTCCTTTTGTTATTTATCATAAATGGGACGAAGTTAATAATGCTGTTATGTTTTCTTGTGCAATTCCTACAGCAGATAGAGTAATAACTACTGAAAGTGCTATTTTAACAGGACAACTACAACCTTTTAAAGCGGTTAAAACGACATTGATTGGTAATTATGAAAATTTAAAAGAAGCTTGGACTGCTGGAATGCAATTTATTGCAGATAATAATTTAGAGCAATCGGATTCTGGCATGGCATTAGAGGCTTACCTTACAGATCCAACTACTACTCCAAATCCTGCCGATTGGGTTACCGAAATTTTTATGGAAGTTAAATAAACAAAAAAAGCAGCTCTAAAAGAACTGCTTTAAAATTACATTTAATTTGTATTAATTATCCGATAAACAAATGTTGGGTGAAATACTCTTTCCTGGATGCATTGCTACACTATCAACAATTGTTTTTGGTTTTGCACTTAATATAATATTACCGCAATTTTTAATTGTTGATGCAGTAAATTCAAAGTCACCAAATGGAAGATCACCAGCTGTAGAACTTTTTAATGTTTGATTGACATCTGTTGCTGTTGTTCTTAAAACAAATGTGCTTAAATGTGCTTCCTGAATATCGTAACTTCCCTTAATTTGAATGCCTTTAACGAAGTGAGAGCAATCACCATAATCATCAATATTAAGCGTTAAAGCTGGAGCTTGATTATCCATTTGTATAATTTGGCTATCTACTGTTGCACCTAAATGCTCAAGTTCAATTAACAATCGATCGTTTGTGCCAGGACTAAAATTAGCAATTACATTGTACATGTTATTATTTCCTCCAATATAAATATATTCATCATTAACAGGGTTTACTGTAGTTATAAATGAATCTCCTGTGGTACTGTTAAATCCTTCTATCTCTAATGCATCATTAATATATTTTACTTCTCCAGTATTTAAATTTGTAGTTTTAATTTTATATTTCTGGTTTGCATAAGTAGTAGTTAAACCTTGAATAATTACTTTTCTGGAAAAAGCACTTCCTGTTGTAACAGTATTCATTGTAAGTCCAAATTTGGCTCCTGCTAAAGTTAATCCATCTGCATTATTTATAAAGGTTGTAGACACACCTCCAATTGAAACTAATTTAGGTCCATTTCCTGCTAAAGCTTTAGGCTGTAATTGCACATAAGACTCTACAACATTCCCATAGTTTGAGCATCCAAAACCTTGTGGTGGTGTGTTCCAAGATAAAATAGCTCTCACTTTTAATACTTGTGGGTTTTCACAATCGCCTTTTAGACCTTCAAAATTATATGGCAATACAACAGAATAGTGAATTCCATCTGCTGGTATATTTTCTATATCATAAGCATTTACAAAAGTAGTTCCTGCATGTTTCCATTGGCAGTTTCCTTCAGTTTGTACCCAAAACGAAACATATTCTTTACTTCCTGTACTACAAAGGTTTCCGCTATAGCCTGATGGTTTTTTAATTTTTAAAGTACCAACTAATGCTTCTTGATGATAATCTGCTCCAATGCAAAGTAACTCTTCAAAATTGGTATTACATTCTAATTGGTTCCAATTTACTAATATATCTGATAAGTTTAAATTATTCAATTCAAACAAATTGTTAATTTCAGTAATATTGGCAAAATCATTTTCTGTTGTTACTTGACTTAATAACTTATGAGCAAATCTTTGAGGTTCCACTTTTTCTGCTTTATAAAGCGAACTTAATTCTGCAAAATTATAGGCTTTTGGTGCTATACTTTTTTTAGTCTTTTGTAAAGCATTTTTTAAATTAGGATTTAAGTTGGTAATAGAATTAATAGACAATTGTGGATTTAAAATTGCTGTATTAAATAAATCATCTAATTCAAATAAAGGAAAGTTAGGATTAAATAACTTTAAAGGTTCTATTTGTACTTGCACGTCTTTTTTATCGCTCCAAACATAAGTACCACTAGTTAAGTCTGGATCGTTTTCTGCTGGAATAGTATTCCAAGATAAAACTGCTCTAACCTTAGGTAAATTTGGTGTATTACAATATTTTTTTTTGGGATTAATATTTAATCTCACTGTATAATTAATGGGTTTCTCATCCGCATTACTACAGTCCTTTTGTGTTGGAATATCGTGCACATTAACACCAACATAACCCATATCTTCCCAACCTGCTCCATCTTGATAGTCCATATAAAATCTTACATATTCAAAAGAACCATTTTCGCATAGATCTCCCGAATATCCAGATGGACGTTTAATATTAATTGTTGCTGTTAATTGTTTAAATGTTGGGTTGTAACCAACACATCCTAAAGCCTCAAAAGTTGTATTAAACTGTTGTTTAAAAAAATTTAAAGATGTTTTTAATTTAAGTTTAGACAGTCCTTTAGTGTTCATTGCCAAAAAAGGTGTAAACTCTTGTCTTGCAACTATTAGTTGCTTTTCATTTAGTTTTTCCATGATTATTGAATTTTTAATAGCGTACCTACTCTATTATGGCTTTTCGGTTGTCGCCAATAAAACAGTGCTTAAAACAGTCTGCAATACTATTATTAATAATCTTAAAATCAATAGGTTAACTTTAATTTTGTTAAAATTTAAAATTGATTAATTAAAAATTAATATCATTATTTAAATTTAATTTAGATATTATTGTATTCTATTAAAAATCGTTTTAAATGAAGAATCTTATACTTGTTTTTGTTGGAGGTGGTTTTGGAAGTGTGCTTAGGTATATTATTGGAAAATACTTAAATAGCAACGAAACAGGAATACCTTACGGTACATTTTTAGCCAATATTTTAGGAAGCTTGATTATTGGAATTATACTGGGTTTAGCCATTAAAAATAATACACTCTCCTCTAACCAAACGCTATTATTAGCTACTGGTTTTTGTGGTGGATTTACAACATTCTCTACTTTTGCTTACGAGAATCATGTGTTTTTAAAATCTGGTGATTTTGCAAGTTTTGCTATTTATACTATTGCTAGTTTTGTGTTAGGGTTTTTAGCTGTTTTTTTAGGAATGCATCTCGCTAAATAACTAGTATTTTTTATACTTTTTTACACCAGCTTTTATCTCTGTTTTAAGATAATTTTCTATAGGCACAATCGGACAAGAGTAGCGTTTATTATAGGCACAGTATGGGTTATAAGCTTTGTTAAAATCTATAATTAATGTATTGCCTTCAGGAAGGTTAACATCTAAATAACGACCTCCAGAATATGATTCCTCTCCATTGGTATGATCTAAAAATGGTAAAAATAAATGATCCTCATAACCTTCTCGTTTTATAAGTTCTATATTTTGATAAACATTTAAACTAAAATCTTCCCCTTTTATTTTAAAATTGAGTACACCATATTTTTTATACAAAGGCGCTCTATCTGTAGTTGTTGGCATTTCAAAAGGCACCTCGTTTGGAGTTGTTTTAAGAGTAGCTGTGACCACATAAGCACTATCAAACTTAAAGAAATCTAAGGCTCTAAAAGTTTTTCTGTCTTTTTCGGTTAAAGGCGATTTTAAAGCATTTTTAAACTTCGCATTCATTTCGCGTTGGTATTCTGTTTCACCAAGTAATGGTAATTTGTCTTGTGCGCAACTAAGTATTGAAAAAGTAATTGCAACTACTATAAAATAAACTCTCATTTTAATTGGGATTAAATGTTGGTGTTGGTTTGGTGCTTAAATTTATTTGATAAGCATCTATTAATTGATTTGAAAACGAATTAAATACCTCTTCGTCTTCAAACGCTTTTATTTGTGCTGGATTAAAACGACCTTCCAAATAATACGCTGTAGTTTCTTTTTGGTTGCTATTAAAAATTATAGCGTTGGTTACCACTATTCCTTTTTCTTTAACAGAAATGATTCGAGTGTTATCCACTTCATTTTTTCTAAACACATCTGTATAACCGCTTTTAGTGATGGCGTTCATTTCATTAATTAATAACGATCGTTTAAAGGATTGCATATTTTCAAACTTAATATATTTAAAGTCTGTAATACCAGAAACAATGGTTTTAGCCTCTGGACTTAAACTGCTTAAAACTGCTCTCATAAATTGAGGCACCTGAAACGCTGTTGTACCAATATCTGTTTTATGAGTATTGTAAAACGAATTAAAACTGCTTCCGCAGGAAAACAGTAAAAAAGAAACTAAGACTATAAAAACGGATTTTTTCATTTGTAAATAAATTCATTTCAAAAATACAACTTAAAGTAATTTTCCATAGCTTTGGAGTAAATTAATTAAATTATGCAAAACTGCATCGTAAAATATACACAAAGACAAACCCTTTATTTAAAGCGTTGGACTTGCTATACTTTATGATGATATAACCATATATTAAATCCATAATAAAAAGTCCAACTTAACAGTTGGACTTTTTATTTTTAGTCCACTGTTAACTTTTTATTCCAATAGTTAACAACCAAAACCAACCATGAAACATTTTTTAAACAATTATTTAAGTAGTTACAAAGGCATTGCTAAAGAAATTTGGCTATTATCTTTTGTTACCTTTTTAAATCGTGCAGGTGCAATGGTAATCCCTTTTCTATCATTATATTTAATTGGCGAAAAAGGCTTTACATTACCAGAAGTAGGATGGATTATGACCAGTTATGGATTAGGCTCTATGCTTGGTAATTTAATTGGCGGAAAACTTACAGATGTAATTGGCTACTATAAAACAATTGTATTGAGCCTGTTTTTTGGTGGTTTAGGATTTATTATTTTACAGTATTTAAATACATTTTACAGTTTATGTATAGGTCTATTTGTTTTAATGCTAATTGTAGATGCTTACAGACCAGCAGTTTTTGTAGCAGCAGATGCTTACAGTATTAATAATAATGTGACCAGAAATATTGGACTCATTCGCTTAGCAATAAACTTAGGTTTCTCTATTGGACCAGTTGTTGGTGGATTTTTAATTGCAAACGTAAATTACAACTCTATTTTTTGGGTAGATGGCGTTACATGTGTATTAGCATCCTTTTTATTAATTGCTTTATTAAAACCGAAAAAAGGATCACCTAAAGCTGAAAAAATAGCTGTTATAAAAGAAGGCTTACCTGCTTATAAAAACAAAGCGTTTTTATTATTTTTCTTGGTCATGGTTATTAATGCTGTTGCTTTTATCCAATATTTTTCTACAATCCCATTGTATTATAAAATAGATTACAGCCTTTCTGAAGATACTATTGGATGGATTATGTTCCTTAACGGAATACTAATTGTGTTTTTAGAAATGCCTTTAATAGCTTGGTTAGAAAGATTAAACCTATCCAAAACCAATGCAACTATTATTGGCATCATACTTTTAGCGCTTAGTTTTATTGTATTAAATACCTCTAATGCATTTGGAATTTTAATAGTTGGAATGGTTTTAATGACGCTTGGCGAAATGATTGGTTCTCCATTCTCTAATGCACTTGCTTTAGATTTATCTCCAAAAGGAAGAAAAGGCACGTATATGGGATTGTACGGAATGAGTTTTTCGATATCGCATGTTGTTGGTCATAATGCAGGAATGAACAGCATAGACCATTTTGGATTTAATTGGACGTGGTTTGGATTTTTTATACTACTCATAATAGCCAGTGTTTTAATGATTTATTTACCAAAACTAACCCATAAACAATCCTAGTTATGAACCTTAACCAAGTTACGATTCCCTCTTTAGATGTTGAAAAAGCTACAGCGTTTTATAAAACATTAGGCTTGCAACTTATTGTAGAAGCACTTCCAAGATATGTACGATTTATGTGTCCTGATGGAGACAGTACGTTTTCTATTCATAAAGTAGAACAACTACCAAAAGAAAAAGGAATAACCCTCTATTTTGAAAACAATAATTTAGACGAGTTAGTTAAAACATTAAAACGAAAAGGTGTTACATTTGCAAGCGATCCTGAGGACAAACCTTGGCTGTGGAGAGAAGCACATTTACAAGATTTAGACCAAAACAGTATAATATTATATACTGCTGGAGAGCACAGAAAAAATCCGCCTTGGCGCATTAATTAACTTTATGAATACTGTAAAAGACAACACCCAACGTGCTAAAAATGTAATTATAGCTTTTGCTGCTTTAGCTCTTATTGACATTTTATCTATACTACTTGGCCTCTACCAAAACAAGGTTTTAGAAGGTTATAATATTGGAAACTATACAGAGCAGGACATTGACCAATTAGACACTTATGTTGCTTATTTAGCCATAATACAAACAGCAACCATAATAGTATTAATCGTAATTTTTATAATGTGGTTTAGACGTGCTTACGAGAATTTAATTGCACTAGATGTAAAAATGAATCTCTCTGGCAATGGAGCAGTTTGGGGATTTTTTATTCCGTTTTTAAACTGGGTAAGACCAATACAAACTGTAAAAGAAATTTTTATTAAAACTCAAAACACACTAAAAAACTATAACGAATCTACTATTGTAAATACAAATACTAGTTTTATTGTGGCTTGGTGGATTGTGTATTTAATAAATGGAGCTATTAGTAATGTAGCTTCCAGAAGTATAGAAAAAGCAGATACTATTGAAAAATATATTGATGCGAATTACATCTATATATTTTCGGACAGTTGGGATTTGTTAGCTATTGGATTAGCAATAATTGTGGTAAATACTATTTCTAAATTAGAAGTAAAACTGAAAAATACAGACACCTCAACATCACTTATTGACCAAATAGGAAGCAGAGAAAACCAATATTGATAGCTACACAATTTATCTTACTTTTTAAATCCTTTTACTCTGTTTACCTTATACTATCTAAATCGCAAGGAGTTACAAGCCTTATGTTGGTTATTTGTTATTTTTAATAACTTAAAATTATAGTTTGATTAAAATTTACAGTCAACTCAATAACAAAAATAGCATTGTATTGATTTTTTTAGATTAGCTTTAAGTAGTTTTTTTTGTAAACCCAACCAAATTGTCTTAACTTTTGTAAGTAAAGACGACAAATATGAAAAAAACAATCCTCGTAGAGCGAAAAAGTAAGCTAAAATTAAAGTTATCTCAATTGCATATAGAAAATGAGGTAAGACAAGCCTCAATTCCAATTGAAGATATTGGTTATTTAGTTTTAGACCATGCCGAAATTTACATAAGTATTCCTGTAATAAATTGTTTAATTCAAAACAATGTAGCAATTATATTTTGCAATAATAAGCACTTACCAAATGGTATGTTATTAAACCTTAATAGCCATCATATACAACAACAGTTATTTAAAAATCAAATAGAAGCAAGTGTTCCCTTTAAAAAAAAAATATGGCAACAAACAGTTATTGAAAAAATTAAAAACCAAGGAATATTACTAAAAACTATTACTGGTAAAGAAAATACTTTTAACTATTTGGCAAGTAAAGTTAAAAGTGGAGACACAACAAATATGGAAGGAGTGGCTGCAAACTTTTATTGGAAATCTTTTTTTAGTAGTGACTTTAAAAGAGAACGTTTTGGCAACTACCCAAATAATTTTTTAAATTATGGCTATGCAATATTACGAGCAGCAACTGCAAGAGCGCTTTCGGGCAGTGGACTATTAAACACTTTAGGAATACACCACAAAAACAAATACAATGCTTTTGCTTTGGCAGATGACATAATGGAACCTTTTAGACCAATTGTAGATGAAGCTGTTTATGGTTTAATGGAAAATAATGACGCACAAGAATTAACCACTGAAACTAAATCTATATTACTACAAATACTTACTAAAACAGTTTATTTTAAATCTGAAAAAACCATACTTATGCTTGGTTTACAAAAAACAGCTAGCTCTCTGCAACAATGTTATAGTGGTAAGAGAAAAAAAATAAAGTATCCTAAATTATGGAATTAAACGGTTATAGAATTATGTGGTTATTTGTTTTTTTTGACTTACCAACAGATACAGCTAAAGACAGACGAAATGCTGCTGGGTTTAGAAAAAATTTATTAAAAGATGGATTTAGTATGATGCAGTATTCTGTATATATGAGGCATTGTGCTAGTAGTGAAAGTGCAGATGCACATGAAAAACGAATAAAAGCATTATTACCTCCTTTAGGTAAAGTGAGTATTTTACGTATTACTGATAAACAATTTGGGAATATTATAAATTTTTGGGGAAAAGCCGAAGCACCTAAAACACCACAACCCACTCAATTAGAGCTTTTTTAAAACAAAAAAAAAGCTTCAATCTTGCCTTATCACTGCAAAAAAGAAGCATTTTTTTTAACGCTATTTTGTTTTAACACTCTATATATCAACAGCTAACAAGCTAACTAATATCGTGTTTTCTAATCTTTAATCAAACCACAACAGGGGAACTGGATGGAAAAAACTTACGACCAATATCGTGTTTTCTAATCTTTAATCAAACCACAACACCACAATAATACTATTATTTACCATATTAAATATCGTGTTTTCTAATCTTTAATCAAACCACAACAACTTACACGAGCGAAGCGTTGTGTTTTATAATATCGTGTTTTCTAATCTTTAATCAAACCACAACAATCCTACCAAACAATAAAAAGCACCACTAAATATCGTGTTTTCTAATCTTTAATCAAACCACAACATACGGCTTGTAATACCATCCGTTTTTTATAATATCGTGTTTTCTAATCTTTAATCAAACCACAACTACACGGAGCAAAAAGAAATATTCGAAGCTAATATCGTGTTTTCTAATCTTTAATCAAACCACAACGTATCAATGTTTAGATCAATGTCTAGTATAAATATCGTGTTTTCTAATCTTTAATCAAACCACAACGTAACAGTTTCGTGGGTGTACACTGCTTTAATATCGTGTTTTCTAATCTTTAATCAAACCACAACTATATGGTGTTGTAGTGTCGTTTGCCAACTAATATCGTGTTTTCTAATCTTTAATCAAACCACAACTTTAGAAAGTTACTTTTGTTAATTTTTTCTAATATCGTGTTTTCTAATCTTTAATCAAACCACAACGTAAATGTAATTTAGTGACGCTCCAATATAATATCGTGTTTTCTAATCTTTAATCAAACCACAACATTAATTTAAGACGTTGGTCTTATACGTTAAATATCGTGTTTTCTAATCTTTAATCAAACCACAACATGATAAAGATCCAGACCTGGAGCATAACAAATATCGTGTTTTCTAATCTTTAATCAAACCACAACGAAAGTTGGTCGTATAAGTATTGATAATACAATATCGTGTTTTCTAATCTTTAATCAAACCACAACATGGAATGAGCTGTTTACAAATTGCACTTAATATCGTGTTTTCTAATCTTTAATCAAACCACAACTTCTAGGTAGTCATTCCACCATTTTAAAGTAATATCGTGTTTTCTAATCTTTAATCAAACCACAACTTTATGTAACTGTAAAAAAAATGTACCAAAATATCGTGTTTTCTAATCTTTAATCAAACCACAACTAGGTGTTCCGTTTTCTTTTAAATCTCTATAATATCGTGTTTTCTAATCTTTAATCAAACCACAACAACAGCGTAGTCTGCAAAAGAATGCTTAGCAATATCGTGTTTTCTAATCTTTAATCAAACCACAACATCTTACCTCCTTTATGTTTACTAGTTAACAATATCGTGTTTTCTAATCTTTAATCAAACCACAACAACTGGCGCATCTATTTATAAATATTGCGCAATATCGTGTTTTCTAATCTTTAATCAAACCACAACCACTTTCTGAATTATACCAAACAGGGAAATAATATCGTGTTTTCTAATCTTTAATCAAACCACAACTGTGCGTATAGTGTCTCCAGAGGTGTTTAAATATCGTGTTTTCTAATCTTTAATCAAACCACAACGAAAGGCATGCAACGTAATAGAAAGTTGCAAATATCGTGTTTTCTAATCTTTAATCAAACCACAACTTATAATTCAAATTGCGATGTTACTATACAAATATCGTGTTTTCTAATCTTTAATCAAACCACAACATTTCATCGCCAGGAATAGTAATAGTTTGGAATATCGTGTTTTCTAATCTTTAATCAAACCACAACAAGTAACACTTTAGGGCAAGTACTTTCTGAAATATCGTGTTTTCTAATCTTTAATCAAACCACAACTTCCACGTGTCTAATCCTAATTTTTGATTTAATATCGTGTTTTCTAATCTTTAATCAAACCACAACTAATCCAGAGTATTGGATAGCATGTTTTGCAATATCGTGTTTTCTAATCTTTAATCAAACCACAACGTCGTCACTATTAGATATAACATTTAGATTAATATCGTGTTTTCTAATCTTTAATCAAACCACAACAATTGCGATGGCGGTATTTGTGCACATCGTAATATCGTGTTTTCTAATCTTTAATCAAACCACAACTTAGCAAAGCATTGGCTACTATTTTCACGCAATATCGTGTTTTCTAATCTTTAATCAAACCACAACACAGTTTTAGAAGTTGAATTTGTTAACCCTAATATCGTGTTTTCTAATCTTTAATCAAACCACAACTAAATTTTTGTGCATATCAAACGCACGACGAATATCGTGTTTTCTAATCTTTAATCAAACCACAACACAGTTTTAGAAGTTGAATTTGTTAACCCTAATATCGTGTTTTCTAATCTTTAATCAAACCACAACGTAACTGTTTCGTGAGTATATACGGCTCTTAATATCGTGTTTTCTAATCTTTAATCAAACCACAACCAAACCGGATCAAGCACAAAAACACCAGGCAATATCGTGTTTTCTAATCTTTAATCAAACCACAACATTATCAATGTACACATGTTCTTCCTCAGCAATATCGTGTTTTCTAATCTTTAATCAAACCACAACGTCCAATCACTAACACCTTCAAACAAATAAAATATCGTGTTTTCTAATCTTTAATCAAACCACAACCATCCACAAAACATCAAGCTCTTCTTGTTTAATATCGTGTTTTCTAATCTTTAATCAAACCACAACATACTTTGTCAGGGTGCTTTATTTAAAATGAATATCGTGTTTTCTAATCTTTAATCAAACCACAATGAAAAATCGTTAAAAAAATTGAAAATGTCAATTTTTCGTTGTGGTTTGGATGATTAAGAATAGAAGTATGTCAAAGAACTTTAAATTTAAAATCCCTTTTTATATTTAAAAATTAAACTTTTCAATTTTACCAGAAACTGAAATTTTCACTTTAATTGGATTAAACGTAAACCAACCCGTTTTACCTTCTCCAAATCCTCTTATTTGTTTATATTCATTATCAGTTACAGTTGAAGAAGTATGCTTTCTAAAAAAGTAATCTCCTGAAGTCAGCTTCTGTACTCTATACAAATGCGAAATTAAAACCAAATAATCTGGTTGCTCCCAATTAATTTCTTCTTCATTTAAACCAAGTAAAAACATATCATTTATATGTAGTGTTGTTATTATTTTTTTGCCATCTGCTGGTAATTGATATACTGGAAACTTTTTACGTTTACGCTCAACTACTGTCCAAAATGTAACAACATCTTCTTTTAAAATTTCTTTTTCATCTTTATAAATTAACACATGATGGTTATTTCTTGGATTTACCCATTGGTTTACATTATCTTTTAATTGTTCTGCTCCACCAATAGTTTCCTTTATTCTTATTTTTAAAATAGGTACAGGATTACCGTTTTTGTTTGGCAAGAATATTTGCGGTTGATTAATACCTTTTTCATCAGCTATAAAAAAAGTATTTGCAGGTATTTTACCTTTTTCAAAACCACCTAAAACTTGAATCCTTTTACGTATCAATTCTCTAATTGTTTTATCTACTACTTTTTCAAGTTGTTTTTCTGTAGTTAAACTATCAATTGGCTTTCTTACATGAAAAACTGCTTCTCTATTTTTTGGTTTTCCATAAACAGTTTCTTTATGTAATTGTCCTCTAGCAGCTACACCTATGTTTTTATGTATTACACCATTTTTTTCTGTTTTGTGTGTTCTTACAGTTAATATATTATTTGACTTTTTATGAGATACTAATATATTGTCTATTGCAACTTCAGCTTCTTTTCTAAAGGTTTGCCAAGGCATTGGAAACTCTTTTAACTCTGTTTGTTTATTATACCTATTCCAACGTGTTAATTCTTGCAAATAACTAGTTTTACTGCAAGCCATTACTAAAGCGTCTATTGCATGATGACGATGGTCTTCTCTAGATTTTGCGTTTTCAGTATTTAATACTGTGTTTAATCCCCAAAAATGACGCAAATTTGCTGTCATTTGTCCTGGAGCAACAATTACTTTCTTACATATTTGACTTAAATAATTTTTTGCCTCTTTACTTATATAACGTGTATCATTTAATTGACGACTAGTAAAATCATCATCAAAATTTTGCTGTACAAAACGTTTAAATTTTTGATATGATTTAGGATATTCTTTTGTGTCTGAAAAAAGTTTTAACGCTCGCTCTTTTATAGTTATCCAATTGGCTTCATCATTACCATAAAACTCAAAAGGTGTTTTGTTTCCTTTTTTTCTGTTTTCATCTGCAAAACATAATGTTTTGTTAGTAAAACTATCATTTAAAGATCTACTCCATGGATGAATATGTTCAATCTGTATTTCACCTGTAAATAATTTATTTATTGGGATTTGTTCTCCTGTGTAAGGACACGTTTTTTTACATTCTTCCCAAAGTTTAAATTTTAAAATACTATCATGTGTTACTCTTGTGTATTTTTCTACTTCTTTTTTTACTCTATCGTTTTCTCGCTCTAATCTTTTTTGGTTTCTACGTATTTCATTTCTTATAGATTTTGAAACTTTTAAATCTCTTGCCATTTCTACTTTAATTTCATCTAAAGTTCCATGTGTATCTATAATTTCGTTTACTAATTTTCTTAATTCAAATAAAGCTGTAATTACAATTGGGTTACGTATAGACTGAATTTTATTATCTGCTTCTTGATTTACTGGTAATTTTTCTAAAATAGTCTTGGCATCTATACTTGCAGAATGATGATAGAGTTTTTTAAGCTGTATATCTGTAAGTTGATACTCTTTTTTTAATATATTTTTAATAGTATCTATAAAACCTCCAGTTATTTTTGAACGAACAATATTTTCAATATTATCTGTTAAATAATTTCTTTTTTCTTTGCTTAAATTTTCCCATTCTTTACCAAAAGCGTTTTTTATTCCTCCTAAAACAACAGCAACATCATAGGTAAAGCCCATTTTTAGAAAGGGTAAAATGTTAGCTATTGCTTTTCTACTAATATTGGCATAACCATCTTTTAAATTAAATTTTGATATAGCATTGGCTTGGTCCTCAGTAAAATTCCAATGTTTTAATGCATACTCTTTTACTTTATCTTTACTATCAAAAAAATAAAGTATATGCCAAATATCTTCCTGTTGCTTTTCGGTAAAATTAAACCATTCTTTTCCAAAAAATTTTTTATGTGATAAGTTAGAAATGGTATGAGAGCCAACTATTTTATCATCATCTTTATAATTAAACTTATAATATGCTTCTTGCTTATTTATTACTTTTCTTAATTCTTTAAATGCTGGCTTTACTTTTTTAAGTAATACTTCAACAATTTTTTCTCGTTCTTGTTGTGTGATTTTTTTTCCATTACACTCAATGGTATTAACTTTTTCGTATATTGTTCTTAATTCATTTGGAATTGCACTAAATGGACACTTGGTTTTATTTTTTTCAAAAGAACAATTACCTACTAAATGTTTTTGAGATTTTAAAGGTCTTTGATGAAAAAGTACTCCATCATCCATAAAACCGTCTTGTTTTCTACCTCCAATTTTAGTTTTTAAATCTTGTGTAAATGATTTATGATATTGTTGTTGATGTTTCCAAATTTGTTCAAATTCATCTACATACATTTGTCTAGTGGTATATCTATTTCTTATACGTTCTAAACCATTCTTGTAAGGTAAGTTGTCTTTTGGCGCGATACTATACAAATAAGAGCCTAATGTTTGATTTTGTATACTTTCTTTGGTTTGGTCTATTCCTATTTTACCATCTTTTGGTTTGCCTTTAAATATAGCTCCATCATCTTTTCCTCCTTTTCTACTATTACTTAAAAACCCTCTACGTTGAATTAAATGATAAAAAAGCCTTCCTATTTCTTCTAAAGTTAATTTTTGGTTTAATGCATTGTGACGCAATGTATAAGGATTTAAAGCAAACCAATCCTTTAATTTTTCTTCAGGAAATTTTTTAGATTTTTTCCAATGTTCAAAATCTTTTTCAGTTAAAGGACACATATTATTTTTAGAAAGTAATTGCAATAATATTTTTTTACGCAGACGCCTTCTAAAAAACTGTCTTCTTACTCCTCTTGCTCCTGTTCTACTTGCATTTTTAGATAATTCTTTATCTCCATCGCCTAAATTATCAACTCCCATTGGAAATATTCTACTACCAATTCCTAAAATTGAGTTCTTACTGTCATCAATAACAGCCCATCCTATACTATTAGTACCTAAATCCAAACCTAAAATCTTACTCATAATCTTTACTATTTTAACAAACTTAAAACTACAAAAACAATATGAAATTTCTTATGTATTTTGTGTTTGGATTATGAATATGTTCTTTCTATATTTGATATAGATTAAAATTTCTAATCTTTAATCTTATCACAATAAGGCTATATGCCGTAGATGAAAATCTTTAGTCCTGCTTCGGTAGGACTTTTTTTATACCATTAATGCCATTATTTAGTGTTTAAATAATGGCATTAATTATGAGTAGAAATTTTAGTTTCTATTATCTTAAAATTATTTTCTGAACTTCTGTGCTTCCGTTGTGCTCTAATTTTAAAAAATACAATCCTTTAGTTCTATTTTCAAGGTTTAGCTGAATTGGGTTCGCACCTAAATCCACTTCCGAAGAAAAAACCGTTTTTCCATTAACATCTAAAACAGAAATATTTGCTTGTTCTAAATTATCTTCAGCCTTTATGTTTATAATTCCGTTTGAAACTGTTGGATAAATTTTAATTCCTAAAGCTGTATCAAAAGATTGGGTTGATAAGGTTTCGGATAAATTTGTTGACGATGGATAAAACACTGAAAAACTATTTGTTGAAAACTGACTGTAATAATCACTACCATAAAAACTTGAACTTGCCGATAAAAAATCGCCTCCTCCAGTATAACCTGTTGTACAGCCAGAGCCAGCCACTTTCATCATGTCTAAAAATAAGTAATTAACCATATTGGGATCTGCTGCTATTAAATCGTCCATTTCATCTTGTAAAACATAGAGTCTTATCGATACATTTGATGTTGGTTGATTCTCTGGTGTTAAGGACAGCTCTCTTCGTAAATAGGGTTGTGCTATCACTGTTCTGGTATCTGCATTATCTATAAATAGCGTAGAAGCAATAACTCCTAAATCGTTACCATTAGCATTAATTGCAGCTGCAATATTGCCATTAGTGTCTAATATTGGCACCCAATCGTTGGTATTACCTTCTGCAGCAGAGATGGTAACATTTGGCAGCGTTTCACAAACATTAGCCATGCCAGGAGCGACTTCTGGAGCACCTTCTAAACAGAAGGTAACTTCATCTAAAAACACAGTACGTTTTAACAATTGCAAATAGTAGGTGTTACCAAAAACTACAGGCATTGAGCCATCGTTATTAAAACAAGTAATTTCTGTGCCATTACAGGCATCATACAATGCATAATTATCAAAAACTTCGCCTGTATTTAAAGTAATATTCCCAGTTAAAGGCGCTTGAAAAGTAAACCAAGCATCATAATACTCCTGAGATTGCGTTACGCAAGAACTTAAATTTGTGGATGGTGTTGCGCCACGCATATCTACTACGTTATTTTGACTTGCACAGTCTCCTAAATTAGCTACTTGTATTGGTGTTGCTGTTGCACAAGTTTGGTTTGGGATGGCCTCAAACGCTCTAATAGAAAACGAACGAGGTGCAATTAAATCTACACGACTCGCCACTCTAAGTACGTAATTTGTGTTTTGCGATAGATTTATATAAGTCTCTGTTCCAAAGCCACATTGTATCTCTGTCATACCGCAACCATCATATAGCGTAAAACTATCGTTACCATAAGCGCTGGTAATAAAAACATTACCATTTACAGGCATTGTAAAGTTATACCAGAGATCATTATACTCAAAATTTGTATTCTCACAACTGCCTTGTATTGTGCTTTGCATAGATCCAGCATTATTGTAAGATGTGGTTACTACATTTTCTGTTTCTATTAAAATTTCTGTGGACATGTTACAGTCGTCATTTATATTAGCTTCAAAAGCTTGAATATTAAATGAGCGATTTGCGATTAAATCTACTCGGCTAGCAACGCGCAACTTATAATTGGTATTTTGTTGTAAATTATAATAATATTCGTTACCAAAACCACATTGAATTTCAGTTCCATTACAAGCATCGTAAAGCGTAAAAGAGTCGTTACCATAAGTACTTGTTATTCTTACATTTCCTGTTATTGGCATTGTAAAATCGAACCACATATCTGTATAAATATTATTCTCGCAACTTGCAGAAACGCTTAATGTTGAGCCTGCGTTATTATATGCTGTATTTACTGGGTTAGCGACTTCTATTGGTATTGTTGTTGACATATTACACTCATCATTCCCATTAGGTAAAAAGGCCTGAATATTAAATGAACGGTTTGCGATTAAATCAACTCGGCTAGCAACGCGTAATTTGTAATTGATGTTTTGTTGTAAATTATAATAATATTCGTTACCAAAACCACATTGTATTTCGGTTCCATTACAAGCATCGTATAGTGTAAAAGAGTCATTACCATAAGTATTTGTAATTCTTACATTGCCTGTAACTGGCATTGTAAAATCGAACCACATATCTGTATAATTATTATTCTCGCAACTTGCAGAAACACTAAGTGTAGAACCTGCATTATTATAAGTTGTGTTTATTGGGTTGGCTACTTCTATTGGTATTGTAGTAGCCATGTTACACTCATCGTTTCCGTTTGGTGTGAAAGCCTGAATATTAAAACTGCGTTGTGCAGCTAAATCTACTCGACTTGCTACTCGTAGTTTATAGTTGGTGTTTTGTTGTAAATTATAATAGTATTCGTTTCCAAAACCACATTGTATTTCGGTTCCAGTACAACTATCAAATAAAATAAAAACATCATTGCCATAAGCATTTGTAATTCTAACATTTCCTGTAACAGGCATTGTAAACTCAAACCACAAATCTGTGTACGTATTATTTTCACAACTACCAGAAACACTAAGCGTAGATTCTACGTTACTGTAAGATGTATTGATAGCATTCATTGTTTCTATTGGAATATTAATTGCCATATTACAGTCATCATTAGTAGGAACTTGTGAAAAAACGAGATTAGCAATTATAAAAAAGAAGAGGGAAAGTAATTTTGTTTTCATAGTGGTTGTTTTTAATGAATAGATTAATTTATTTAAAAATAAGGAAAACACCTACCCTTTTCGAGCTAAAATGTTTTTTTGGTATTATTTATTGTGTAAATGGTATAAAAAAAGACACAGAAGTTATAGAAAAGATGCATTTATTTTTACTTCTATTTTAAAACGATTAGATAAAATACTAACCTACCAAAACTAAAGCCTCATGAGAAATTGGAAAATTGCATGAGTTTGCTATAAAACATAAACTATTTGCCTTTTCATGCAAACTAAGTGCTAACGTTTTTTGTGAAATATCCTTTATAATAACTATGGGTTTTAATCTTACCTTTTTAAATCTTCCACTTCCTGTAGTTTTAACTTCTAAGTCACCTTCTGCAGTATCTGTATAACTTAAAACCTCTATATTATTTTGAGCACAAATGTATAAATAAGACATCATGTGGCAAGATGCTAAAGCAGACAACAATAAATCTTCAGGATTATATAATGTATCGTCTCCTCTAAATGGTTTTGCTGCAGACACTTGTAATGGTGTTGTTTTATTAGCAATTACAACGCTATGATTTCGGCTAAAAGTTCTTGGGTTTTGAGTGCTTTCTCCTTTGCTTATTGTCCAATTTACTTTTGCTTTAAAGGTGTGATTTAGAGACATGTAATTATTTTTGATGTAATAAATAAGCGTTTCTATTTTGAAACGCTTTTTGTTTAATTTATTGAAAAATTTTAAAAGATTCTTCGCTACGCTTTGAATGACAACCGATTCTTTTTAAAAATAATCATTTTTATAAGATCCCAAATCAATTTTGGCATAAGCGATTCACACACATTTTGTTTAGACAAAATGTGGTTCTCTGCTTACATGTTACGTCTATACTGTCCTCCAACTTCAAATAACGAAGATGTGATTTCTCCTAAAGAACATACTTTACAGACCTCCATTAATGCTTCAAAAATATTCTCGTTGTTTATTGCTTTTTTCTGAAGGTCTTTTAGCAAGGCTTTTGTATCGTTTGCTTTGTGTAAATTTTCTAATGTTTTAATCTGAAATTCTTTTTCCTCTTCCGTTGCACGAATCACTTCTTTTGGAATAACAGTTGGCGAACCTTTAGAGCTTAAAAATGTGTTAACTCCAATTATAGGAAACGCTCCGTTATGCTTCAATGTCTCGTAATACAAACTTTCTTCTTGTATTTTAGAACGTTGATACATGGTTTCCATAGCTCCTAAAACGCCACCTCTTTCTGTTATTCTATCAAATTCTAATAATACAGCTTCTTCTACTAAATCGGTTAATTCTTCAATAATAAAAGAACCTTGAATAGGATTTTCATTTTTAGCCAATCCTAATTCTTTATTTATAATTAGTTGAATTGCCATGGCACGACGCACAGACTCTTCAGTAGGTGTTGTAATGGCTTCATCATAAGCATTAGTATGTAGTGAATTACAGTTATCGTAAATTGCATATAATGCTTGAAGTGTTGTACGAATATCGTTAAAGTCAATTTCCTGAGCATGTAAACTTCTTCCAGAGGTTTGAATATGGTATTTTAGCATTTGTGCTCTTGCATTGGCACCATATTTATGCTTCATGGCTTTTGCCCAAATCTTTCTGGCAACACGACCAATAACAGCATATTCTGGATCGATACCATTGGAGAAAAAGAACGATAGGTTTGGCCCAAATTTATTGATGTCCATACCTCGACTTAAATAATACTCTACATAAGTGAAACCATTAGATAAAGTTAAAGCTAATTGTGTAATTGGGTTTGCTCCAGCTTCTGCAATATGGTATCCAGAAATTGATACCGAATAAAAGTTACGCACATTATTCTCGATAAAATATTCTTGCACGTCTCCCATTAATCGTAAGGCAAATTCTGTAGAAAAAATACAGGTATTTTGCGCCTGATCTTCTTTTAAGATATCTGCTTGTACAGTTCCACGAACTTGAGCAATAGTATTCTTTTTAATTTCGGCATAAACTTCTGCTGGCAACACTTGGTCTCCTGTAACACCTAAAAGCATTAAGCCTAAACCATCGTTACTTTCTGGCAATTCACCATTGTAACTTGGTCTTTCTTTGTTTTTATAAAGTTTAGCAATTTTAGCTTCTACTTCTTTTTCTAATCCGTTTTCTTTAATGTAGATTTCACATTGTTGGTCTATAGCAGCATTCATAAAAAAGCCTAACAACATAGGAGCTGGACCATTAATTGTCATACTCACAGAGGTTAAAACGTGCGCTAAATTAAAACCTGAATAGAGTTTTTTAGCATCGTCTAAACAACAAATAGATACACCAGCATTTCCTATTTTACCGTAAATATCTGGTCTGTAATCTGGGTCGTTTCCATAAAGCGTTACACTGTCAAAAGCTGTAGATAAACGTTTTGCTGGTAAACCTGCACTTACGTAATGGAAACGTCTGTTGGTACGTTCTGGACCTCCTTCTCCGGCAAACATACGTGCTGGATCTTCTCCTGTACGTTTAAAAGGATATAATCCTGAGGTATAAGGAAATTCTCCTGGTACATTTTCTTGCAAACACCATTTTAAAATGTCTCCCCAAGCTTCGTATTTTGGTAAGGCTACCTTAGGAATATCGCTTTGCGATAATGATTTTGTATGGGTTTCTATGTTTATTTCCTTATCTCTTACTTTAAACGTGTAAATAGGATTTTTGTATTTATTTACTTTCTCTTCCCAACCAGTAATTACTTCCCAATTGTATGGGTCTAGGTTTAGTTTTACGCGGTCGAATTCTGAGATTAATAGTTTTAAGAATTGTGTTTTAGATTCCTCGTCAGTCGTTCCTCCTTCTGTCGGAATGACATTACGATTGTCATTCAGAGCGGAGCGAAGAATCTCTTCTTGGTTTAAGCCAAACTTGTTCAAAAGAGATTCCTCTCTTTCTTTAGGAATGATAGCTACAGAACAAATTGTTTTATATATCCCAAAGAGTTTTTGAGCCACTTCTACTTGCGTTAAAGCCGTTTTATCGTAAGCACGATTATTTTCTGCAATTTCAGAAAGGTAACGTGTTCTGTTTGGTGGAATTACAAAAATCTTCTCGCTCATTTCTTTCGACATTTCGAACGTAGATTTTAAATCGCTATCTGTTTTTTCTACCAACTTATCCATAATCGCTTTGTAAAGCGTATTCATTCCTGGATCATTAAATTGAGAGGCGATTGTGCCATAAACTGGCAACTGGTCTTGTGGTGTATCCCAAAGATTATTATTACGCATGTATTGTTTTTTCACATCGCGTAAAGCATCTAAAGAGCCACGTTTATCGAATTTGTTGATGGCTACCAAATCGGCAAAATCCAACATATCAATTTTTTCCAATTGAGTTGCTGCTCCAAATTCTGGTGTCATAACATACAAAGCAACATCACTGTGCTCCATAATTTCAGTATCACTTTGCCCAATTCCTGAAGTTTCTAAAATAATAATATCGTACTCAGCAGCTTTTAAAACTTGTACTGCTTCATTTACGTATTTTGATAAAGCTAAATTACTTTGTCGTGTTGCCAAACTACGCATATAAACACGTGGCGAGTTAATAGCATTCATTCTAATCCTGTCTCCTAAAAGTGCGCCTCCTGTTTTTCGTTTTGATGGATCTACAGAGACTAAACCAATGGTTTTCTCAGGAAAATCGATTAGAAATCTTCGCACCAACTCATCGACTAAAGACGATTTTCCAGCACCTCCAGTACCTGTGATTCCTAAAACTGGTGTTTTAGAGGTTTTATTTTTTTTATGAATTTCTTCTAAAGCACCTTTTGCAACTTCAGGAAAATTTTCGGCAGAAGAAATTACTCTTGCAATTGCTTTTGGATTTTTAGTAGGAAGCACTGCTACTTCGTTACTTAATTTGTCTCCAATAGCAAAATCTGATTGCTCAACTAAATCGTTAATCATGCCTTGTAATCCCATTTCTCTACCATCATCTGGTGAGTAAATACGTGAGATACCGTAATCCATTAATTCCTTAATTTCTGAAGGTAAAATAACACCTCCTCCTCCACCGAAGATTTTTATATGCTCTGCGCCTCGTTCTTTAAGCAAATCGTACATGTACTTAAAATATTCGTTGTGACCACCTTGGTATGAGGTTAAGCAAATAGCATTGGCATCTTCTTGTATGGCTGTATTTACAACCTCATCTACACTTCTGTCATGTCCTAAATGTATAACCTCAACTCCTGTAGATTGTATAATACGACGCATAATGTTAATTGATGCATCGTGACCATCGAAGAGTGCAGCTGCAGTTACTATTCTAACTTTGTGTTTTGGTTTGTATGGTGTTGCTTGTATCATTCGGAAAATAAATTCGGTTTTGAGGTTGCAATTTACGGAATATTCAAAAAAATTGCTTTAAAAAGAAGAATTATCTAAAAAAAATTAGTCTTTAAAAAGTGCACACTAATAAGAGCTAATTTTTATACGTTTCTGTATGTTTTTAAAGTTTGAGTAAGCTTGCAAAAGTGGTTGCAGTGGCATCCTTTTTTTGCTGCCATATATGGCAAAAAAAGATATAACGGAAAACGCGGTAGTGTGTTAGAATGGTGAAGCTGGCGAAACCATTTTAACACACTATTTGCCCAAATAATTGTTACCTTTAGCCTCTAAAACAAATATAATGAAACGATTTTTGGCTCTATTTTTAGTATTAAATTTATCTGCTTGCGCAGAATTAAACCAAGTTATTGGCCAGTTACCGCAAGGTGGTGGATTATCACAATTAGAAATTGCGTCTGGTTTGCGAGAAGCCTTAGACTTAGGGATTGACAAACAGGTGAGCAAATTAACTTTAAAAAACGGGTTTTATAAAAACGAATTGGTTAAAATTTTGCTTCCTGAAGAGTTGCAAAAAGTAGATAAAGCCTTACGTGATATTGGTTTAAGTAGTTTAGCAGATGATGGAATTAAAGCCTTAAATAGAGCTGCAGAAGATGCAGTAAGTGAGGCAACACCAATTTTTGTTAATGCGGTTAAGGACATTACTTTTGCTGACGCGAAAAACATTTTACTTGGACAGGATGATGCTGCAACGCAATATTTAACGAGTAGAACGCAAACGGAATTGTATAACAAATTTCAGCCAGTAATTAATAACTCGTTTAGTAAGGTTGGTGCAGACCAAATTTGGACGAATCTTATTACTAAATACAATGCTATACCTTTTACTACTAATGTGAATCCTGATTTAACAGATTATGTTACAAATGAAGCTTTAAAAGGGGTTTATACCATGATTGCTGTTGAAGAAAAAGAGATTAGAAATAAGGTATCCTCTAGAACTACTGATTTACTGCGAAAAGTTTTTTCTTTGCAAGATTAACTTGAAAATTTAAATATACTTTATATAATTATTTAGCTTTATAAACACCAATTTGAAATTTTTTTTGGGTTGGTGTTTCTGTTTTTAAATTATAACTTGCTTATTATCAATTATTAAACTATATTTAAAAACCAAACCAATGTTTTAACCAACATGCAACACACCGAAAAACTAAAATTACATAAGCAGAAATTGCGCACTAAATATAAGCAGTTGGTGGAGCAAGCCTATAATTTTAGACAAACAGACCACGCTTTAAGTGACATCTCTGAGTATAAAGCTTTAAAACTACTTAACAAGCTAAATAGACTAAACTATCTTGATAGAGAATCTTCTATAACGTCTAATTAACTATTAATTTTTTTTGAGCTTTTTTGAGCTTCGCAAACATCTAATTGCTTGTTTTGTTCGTATTTATATAAAAAAGTTATGACTAAGCAATTTTGTAGAGTTGGTTATTCCAACACTAATTTAAATGCCTTAAAGGATATTGAGGCTTTAAAAAACACTTATAATTATTTTAAAGAACTTATTTATAAGTCTGAAGATTCTAAAAAGAAGAACGCAACGCTTTAAAATATGTAAAGGCTGTTTGAAGTCTTGAGCCATACCACGAAAAATATTCTCCATCTACAATTATAATTTTTGCGTTTGGGTATTTTTTTTGGAGTGTAGTGCTATGCTTTTCTTTAAACGGAAAGGGTTCACTAGAGAGCAATATAAGTTCTAAGTTTTTAGGAAGTTTATCGATATTAACCTCTGGATAACGTGGTGTGTTGGAAAATACATTTTCTAATTTATTAATACCTAGCATATAGTTAATAAAGGTTTCGCTTCCTGCAACCATCCAAGGGTCTTTCCAAATAAAATAGGCTACTTGTAATGTTGGTTTTTCTTTAATGTAAGCTTGGAACTCTTTTAAGTGTTGTTCTATTGTTTTTGATATAATTTCTGCTTCTTCTTTTTTATTAAATAGAGTTCCGTAATGCGTTATTAGCTGCAAACAATCTTCTATTGTCACAATGTCTGATACGTGTACTTGGCAAACTTGTTCGCACAACTCAACTATCTCTTTGGTATTTTCTTCTTTATTGCAGAGTATAATGTCTGGTTGTAGTGCTTTTATTTTTTCTATATTAATCTGTTTAGTGCCTCCTACTTTTTCTTTAGATTGTAGTAAGTGTTTGGGATGCACACAAAATTTGGTAATGCCAACTAGAGCGTTTTCCAAGCCTAAATCGAAAAGCAACTCGGTTTGGGAAGGGACAAGACTAATAATTCTCATAACTGTTAATGCTTTTTTTTATTGAGTTCTAAATTTGAAATATAAAAGATATTAAATACCTTTAGTAAAAATAGATTACTTTGAAAAATTTTACATTTTTATTTTTACTACTGCTTTGCAATTTAAGTTTTGGTCAATTTAATTTTGATTATGATTTTAACAACACAGGAAGGCGAGTGTGTTTAGTTTCGGCAAGTGTAGTTGAGAGTCCACCACAAGTAATTATTAATTTACACGATAGTGAATTAAATACTTCTGAAAATTACACTATTAAAAAACGACCTATAAACGGTTTACATGCAGATTGGAGTACAGTAGCCACCAACTTACCTGCAATGACAAGTACTTGGACAGATACAAATGTGGCTTTGGGAGATGCTTTTGAATATCAAATTAGCAGAAACACAGGTACTCAAATAGCAAGAGGCTATGTTACAGCAGCTATAATGTATGATCAAACAGACTATAAAGGCCAAATGATTTTGGTTATTGATGTGACTTTTCAAAATAGCTTAATGGCTGAAATTACTCAACTAAAAACCGATTTAACTAATGAAGGTTGGTTTGTAAACGAGCTTTACGTACCACGAGCAACAACTTGGGAAACGGAAGCTGAAATTATAAATATAAAAAACCAAATTACTACTATTTACACTACTGCACCAACTAACGACAAGCCAACGCATTTGTTTTTATTAGGACATATACCTATTGCACGATCTGGCTTGGGAGAAATTGCGCCAGATCAACATATAGAAAATAGAGGAGCACGAGGTGCAGATTGTTACTATGCAGATATTGATGGTGTTTTTACAGATGCTGAAACTTTTAATGCAGCAGGTATAGACCCAAATGCTATTAATTTACCAAATGACCTAAAATGGGATCAGGATTATATTCCTTCTGAATTAGAAATGGCTTTTGGTCGTGTTGATTTTGCAGACTTAAGTGAAGCATCAAACTCCGAAGAAGATCTCCTTAGAGCTTATTTAACTAAACTTCACAATTACAGAGTAGTTGCCTCTGGACATGATATGGGAGAAAAAACAGCTTTTAATTTTGGTTATGACAATTCTAACGATGGCTCTTACAGAAGCTTAATTCCTATTTCTGGTATCAATAATGTTGACCAATACAATGGCACAATGCCATTTGCTCAATGGGTAAACCAAAATGGTCCTTATCAAATATTTACGCAAAATGTGGTAACACCAAATCCCAACGAATGGGATTTATACGGAATGGATGCCACAATTTACAGTTCGGACCAAAGTTATTGGGGATTTTGGGATGCACCACAAACTACTTATGGTTATGGATTTATTCGGTATTTACTTTCGCACTCTAGTAAATGTTTAGGTTTACTTTGGACAACTTCTGCAGTTAACCTTTTTCATCAACCAGGCATGGGAGAAACTATGGGTTGGAGCTTAAAACGAACTATGGATAATAACGCATTAAATAATTTATACGAAAAACCAGAGCAACCTTATGATACTGAAGAGTATTGGGGAAGAACACATTTACAATACAATGGAGATCCAACCCTACGACTAAACCAAGTACAACCAGCTAGTAATTTACAAATAGTCGATTCTGCTAATGGAATAGATATAAGTTGGAGTGCTTCATTAGACAGTAATATTTTAGGCTACCACGTTTACAAAAGCACAACACAATTTGGGATTTACACTAAGCTAACTACTACTCCAACTCCGCAATTAAATTTTAATGATGCCTCCGGAACTGTTGCAGATTGGTATATAGTTAGAGCGATAAAATTGGAAACTACTGGAAGTGGTACGTATTTAAATCCAAGTATTGGGATTAATGGGAATTCCTTAACGCTTACTGCTGAAGCTTTTAATACTAACCATGCGTTTACAGTTTTTCCAAATCCTACGGAAAATACTATTTGGATTTCTACTACTTACGATATTGTAGAAAAAATACTTTTTGATACACAAGGAAAGCTAATAAAACAACAAAAAAATTCTGATAAACAGATTGAGGTTTCTGGTTTAAGTGCTGGTATTTATTTTTTAAAAATTGAAAGTACTCAAGGGCTTTCACAGACTGTTAAAGTTGTAAAACAGTAGTTTGTGAAGTTTCAATTTAAAATTTATAATCTCTTAAAAAATAAAAAACCTATTGTACATACATACAATAGGTTTTTACATAATCGATATATCCCTAATACGATTATTGCTTTATAATTTTTTCTACTTTAACACCTTTACTAGTTTGTATTTTTATAAAATACACACCAGTTGCTCTATTAGACATCTCTAATTTTAGTTCTTTATTTGCGTTTAGTTGTGTTTGTAACACACGTCCCTGAACATCGTATAATGAGACTGATTTTATTTCTGTTTTAGAGGAAATGTTTACAACATCTACAACTGGATTAGGATAGATTAAAACCGATTGGTCAATCTCAAATTCTGATACGCTTAACGCTGCAAACGTGGTATTGGCGTTATTAGTTTCAATTGGAAAATTATAATCGAAATAGATGTTTGCTTTTTTAGTTACTGTATCGTTGGTTTCTAAATTGTTTTGAGATTGCACTTTAAGTAATATATTACCATGGCCTCCTGAATCCAAGTAAATAGACTCAAATATAATTTCTACCAAGTCTCCTGTTACTTTTACATAAGCATCGTGAGAACTGCTTAGCACTCGTAACGTACTACTATCAAACTGTGAAGGATCAATTTCTGTAGCTACTACAATATTTTGGGCAGGTGCGTTACCTGTGTTTTCAAAATTGATAATGTAGTGCAAATATTCGCCAATTTCGGATGGTTCTACTACTTCGCCTTCAATACAAATAATATTATTTGGATCAAAACTACCAATTACAGTTTGTTTGTAACCAAACGTGTTATCGTTTGGCAACTCGTCTCCTGCAACAGGATTTATTGTTGCAGAAAATAATAACTCATCGTCTATATTTACTGCTGGTGTTTCTTGTGGACTATTAACGTTTAGTGTAAGGTAAACGCTTCGGCTTTCAAAAGGTAACAAATTGGTGTAATCCCAAGTTAATAAACCTGTAGTTTGTGTGGTTGGTGTTTCTGTAGCAGAAATATAGTCTAAAACAGCATCATCATAAGTAAAGCTAAAATTACCAGTTAATGTTTGATTACCTTTGTTTTTGTAGGTTATTAAATACTCTGCGTCAAAACCTGGTCTTGCTGGTTGTGTTGGCGCAATAACTATTTCTACATCGTTATGTACGCCATTTGCTGTGATGCAAAAATCTTGTATTTCCACATTGTTATTGGTGTCTGGAAAATTTATGGTTGCATCTATTGGTGATATATTAAAAAATGTTGGGTTTTCTAGGTCAGGAGTTATAGTGAAATTTCCATCTTGTGTGTAGAAATTGTACTCTCCTGAATTGGTTGTAAAGGTTGAGCCTGTTTCTACTCCATCATTTATATTAACTTTAATAAAAGGAAATGCATCATCACTAGCATCACAGCCATTGTTATCACTATCATAATTGATATTTCCAGTTATCGTATTATAACCTCCTCCTGGAGTGAATGAGCAATATTCAGTAAAAACTACACCAGAACCAACTACATTTTGTATTTGAATAGTAGTATTACTCGTTATATCATCTATGCAAACGACCTCTAAATTTGGTATATTATTAAAATGAGAACTTACTCCATTTAAATTAAAACTCTCATTATTTCCGTTTCTTAAATTTATATAAGTTAGATTGGGATTGTTACTAAAGTCATTTAAAACTAAACCACTAGCATTACTAAGATCTAAACTTGTTAATTGATTTCCGTCTGCTATTAAACCTCCTAAATTAATGTTATTATTCAGAAATAGACTCGTAAGTAAATTATTAGAACAATATAAATATATTAGATTAGTACAACTACTTACATTTAAATCTACAATCTGATTGCCTTCACAAAACAAGGATTGAAGATTTTGATTGTTAGATAAATCCAAATTTGAAATTTGATTATTTCTAACATTTAATCGGAAACTCCATTTTGCACATTATCGGCTTCACCAATAATATGTATTTCTGGCGCATAAAGGTTTAATAAGCCTTTCATTCCATTGCGTAAATTCATATCGTCGTCTATTATAACTGCTGTAATCATAATTAATCTATATATTGAACTGGTAAAGACATCACCACTTTTGTGCCATCGCTATTGGTATTAGTGGCATTACGTTGCTCACTTTTAATACTTGCTTTTTTATTTGCGACTTGAGTAATCATTTTTAACCGTTTTTTTATAATATCCAAAGCCATAGATTTATGGATTTGAACCGAATTTTCTTTTTTCTTAATTGAGTTTTCTATTCCGACACCATCGTCTATTACCTCACAAATAATCATATCGTTTTCTGTACTAAAAGTAATGGTTAAATTCCCTTTTTCTTTTTTAGGAATAATGCCATGAATAATAGCATTTTCTACTATTGGCTGTAGTAATAATGGTGGAATTGCTACAGCATCTTCAATAGATTCACTTTTGGTAATTGTAAATTCGAAACTATTATTAAATCGTAATTTTTCTAGTTCTAAATAGTTTTGAAGGCTCTCTATTTCCTTTCCTATTGGGATTAAAGATTCTTGCGAATACTCTAAGGTTAATCGCATTAATTTTGAAAATTTAGACAAGTATTTAATAGCGTGATCTGTACCATTATTAATTATAAATCCAGAAATTGCACCTAAACAATTAAAAATAAAATGTGGATTCATTTGAAGATGTAGTGCTTTTTGCTCGTATTCTGCTAACTCCTTCTCTAAGGTTAATCGTTTTTTTAGTTGTTTTCGGTTATAATATAAAATTCCTAAACCTGATAATAGTAAAAGACTAATTACTAAAAAAGTGTATTTTATTGTTTTTTGTTTCTTTTCTTCAGCTAAAACTAATTCTTGTTTTTCGCGCTCTAAACGCTCTGTATTTTCTTTCTTTTCGAATTCAAAATTCATTTCGGCTTGTACACCTTTTCTAATATTTTCTGCATTGGATAACGAGTCATTTAACGCAGTAAACAGCTTATAATGTTTTAATGCTTGTGGTAATTTGTTTTGTTTTTCGAAAGCTAAACTCAACACCTGCTCTGCATTGCGTTGTTGTTCCAAGACATTGGTTTGTTGAGACAGTTTTAATGCAGAATTTGCATTTTCAATAGCTTGATTATAGTTGTTTTGGTCTAAAAACAATTCAGCCTTAAAAATATATGTGTCTGCAATACCAAATTTATCGTCTATACTTTTAAAAACTCTAATAGCATCGTCCCAATGTGTAATGGCTTTTTGGTTGTTGTTTGTTTGGTAGTAATAGGTGCCAATACTATTGTGCCATTCGCCTAAAGCTCTTGGGTTATTTTTAACCTGCGTTTTTGCTTCATTAAAAACCGATAGTGCTTTTTCGAAATTTTTCAACTTTAAATAACAATTCGCAATATTGGTTAATGTGATACCAATATTTGGGTCTTTTAATTCAATTTGTAATGCTTTTGCTTTATTATAATATTCTAAGGCTTTATTATATTCGCTTTGAGATTGGTAAGCTACTCCAACATTATTATATAATCTCGATAACATATTTACATCTTGCAATTCTTCGTAAATAGTAATTGATTTTATGTAATATTCGAAGGCTCTGGAGTAATTACTTTGTTCTGAAGACACTATGCCAATGCTGCCATAAGCTCTGGCTAAGCTCTTTTTTAAAGTGTTATTAGGATTTTTATTTAATAGGTTTTCAAAAATTGATTTTGCTTTTAAAAAAGACTCTACTGCTGTATCGTAATTACCAATAATTATGTTTCCGTTTCCAAGGTTAACGTAGGCATGGCCTTCTTCTATTTTAGAATTTAATTGTTTGGAAAGTGTTATCGCCTTTTCGGCATATATAATAACTTGTTCTCCATTACTTGTTTTATAGGCATTGGAAATGGCATTTAAAAGTACGAGTTTCTCTGTTTCCTTTTTTGTGTCCGACAACACAGAAACCAAGCTATCTGCAAGTTTATTTTGTGAAAAACTACTTAATGTAGCAACAAATAAAAGGAGTAGAAGTAGTTTTGTTTTCAAATTGGTATTTATTTTACAAATCAAATATAAGATATCAGATTAGTAAAAAAGCTGTAAATGAGAATTTGAGGGTTTTGAATTAGAATTTGATGTTCTTGCTTTTAAGCTATGGCGCAGAGATACACAGAATTTTCACTGAGATATACAAAGCAATTTCAATACACACTTGTTAGTTTTGAGATTCTTCGCTTTGCTCTGAATGACAGCAGAGCTCTTAAATACATTTAAATTTAAAAGCTAATGATAATTTTAGTGTTTTCATGTCATTATGAAGCATGTCTTTAAGAAGGAAGTAGGACTAAAGAATCTTTTTGTTTTTAAGTAGAGATTCTTCGCTTTGCTCTGAATGACAGCAGAGCTCTTAAATACATTTAAATTTAAAAGCTAATGATAATTTTAGTGTTTTCATGTCATTATGAAGAATGTCTTTAAGAAGGAAGTAGGACTAAAGAATCTTTTTGTTTTTAAGTAGAGATTCTTCGCTTTGCTGTAAATGACAGAAAAATTGAAATAAATTATGAATTTAAAATGCTTTCCATTTCTTGTTGAAGCGCTTTAGCTTGTTCTGCAGAAGCTTCTGCAAAATCTACTTTGTTTGAAGCATAAATTATTCCTCTTGAAGAATTAATTAATAAACCAACTTGCTCATTCATACCATATTTACACACCTCTTGAAGGTTTCCGCCTTGTGCTCCTACACCAGGAACTAACAAGAAACTATCTGGTATAATTTTTCTAATTTTAGTGAAATATTCTGCTTTTGTAGCTCCAACAACGTACATTAACTGCTCAGAATTTTTATAGGTTTTAGAGGTTTCTAAAACTTGTTTATATAACTCCTTTCCTTCTACGTTTTTTGTTTGAAAATCGAAAGCACCTTGGTTGGATGTTAATGCCAAAAGTATGGTATGCTTGTTTTTAAAGGCTAAAAAAGGTTCTACAGAGTCTTTTCCCATATATGGTGCAACCGTAACACTATCAAACGCTAAGTCCTCTAAAAAAGCCTTGGCATACATAGTACTAGTGTTGCCAATATCACCTCGTTTTGCATCTGCGATGGTAAAGATTTCTGGATGGTTTTTATTTAAATAGTTTATGGTTTTTTCTAACGCTTTCCAGCCTTTTAAGCCATAGGCTTCGTAAAATGCTGTATTGGGTTTATAGGCTACACATAAATGATGTGTTGCGTCTATAATAGCTTTGTTAAAGGCAAAAATAGGATCCTCTTCTTTTAAAAGATGTTTTGGTATTTTGTTTAAATCGACATCTAATCCTATACACAGAAAGGATTTCTTTTTTATTATTTGTGCAGTTAGTTGTTGTGTTGTCATTCCTCCTTAATCCTCCTAAGGAGGAAATCGTTGTTTAATTACTCTTATTTAAAGCCTCATTAATCCTCCAAAGGAGGAAACTGTTTTTTTATACCTACAAGGTTTTAAAAACCTTGCAGGAAACAGGGATACCTGTGTCTATTCCTTTTGGGAAATAACAGATTAGGTTTAGATATGCTCGTCGCTAGCTTTTAATTTTTCTGTATTATCTGCGAGTTGTAATTCGTCTATAATTTTTTGGATGTCTCCATTTACAATATTTTGTAAATCGTACAGTGTCAAACCAATTCTGTGATCTGTTACTCGGCCTTGGGAATAGTTGTAGGTTCTAATTTTTGCACTTCTATCTCCAGAGGTTACCATGGTTCCGCGTAAAGCAGCATCTTCTTCATTCTTTTTTGCTAACTCTAAATCGTAGAGTCTAGAGCGTAAAACCTTAAAAGCTTTTTCTTTATTTTTATGTTGTGATTTTTGATCCTGACATTGTGCGACTAAACCAGTTGGTTCGTGGGTTAAACGAACTGCAGAATAGGTTGTATTAACCGATTGTCCTCCAGGACCAGAAGAACAGAAATAATCTATTCTCACATCTTTTGGGTTTATTTCCACATCAAATTCTTCGGCTTCTGGAAAAACCATTACAGTAGCTGCACTTGTGTGTACACGACCTTGCGTTTCGGTTTGTGGTACACGTTGTACACGATGCACACCAGCTTCAAATTTTAATGTGCCATAAACATCATCACCAGTGACTTCAAATTGTATTTCTTTAAAACCACCATTTGTGCCTTCACTATAATCTACAGTATCTACTTTCCAGCCTTTACTTTCACAATACTTGGTGTACATTCTAAATAAATCTCCTGCAAAAATACTAGCTTCGTCACCACCAGTTCCTGCTCTTAATTCTACTACTGCATTTTTAGAATCCTGAGGATCTTTTGGGATTAATAATACACGGATTTCGTCTTCTAATTTTGGGATGCCTTCTTTGGCTTCGTCGTATTGCATTTTAGCCATTTCAACCATTTCTGGATCACTTCCATCAGAAATTATTTCCTCAGCTTCAGCTAAATTATTAGTTAATTCCAGGTATAATTCGCGCTTATCCATAAGTAAGCGTAAATCTTTATATTCTTTATTTAATTCTACATAACGTTTTTGATCTGTAATTATATCTGGTTGAATGATTAAATCACTAACCTCATCAAAACGTTGTTTTATTATTTGTAATTTTTCTAGCATAAATCGTTTGCGTTATCCAACAAAAATACGATAAATAATCAATAATAATGAACGGATTTTTCAATGGATTCTTGTACTCTTTTCTTATTCTCCAACATGACATAATTTAAAAAACAAAGAAAGCCGGAAATTGCAAAAAAACGCTCAACGTAAAATAATGATTTATAGTCTAAAAAATACCCACTAAATGCAGTTATATCTGCAAAAGCAAAACAATATGTTGCTAATAAAAATAGTGTTGAGCGCAAATGAAATCTATTAAAATTATAATTTGCAGAACACACACACATTAAAATCATTGAAATACTAGCAAATACAGTTAAAACCCTATCGAAAGTATCGAACAAATTAATATTTACTGATGTTACTAATAAATAAATTAAATACCCATTTAAAAAAGCAATAATTGTAAATATTAAAACCATAAAATAATTACTGGTTTTAAGAGTTAGTTTTTTTATTATTAGACTGGTTAGTAATGAAAAAATAACAGTTTTTAGGATTAAAACTATTTTAGGTAGCATTAAATTTTCTATACAAATTGAGAGCACATCTACAATTAGAAATAAAAATATTATTAGTGTTGCTAATTTGTGTTTGTAACAAGATATGTAAAAAAAACATAGAGTAAATAGTACTGTAGTTACTAATCTATGAATTAAGAACATTTTTAAAGACAGTTCTGAAACTGTTAGAATACCAGTTATAAATAAAATAACTGCTAAAGAATATAAAAGTTTTTGGTAATACAAGGTTAGGTTGGTTTTAGAATACGTTTGGGACTACGAATATAACAATATTATTTTTTGTAAGAAAAAAGCGTGTATTTATTTTTTTGATGAAGTATTATTAAAATAATACAATATCACTTTCGTTATAGTAATGTTATGTTAAACCAATTAAAAGCTTGTGGTAAATATTATAAAAAAGTAGCTATACTATCACTATTAATTAATATTATAGTTATGCTGGCTAGCGCTAAACTTATTATTGTTTTATTAATAAAACTCTTTTTATTAGCTATTTTTTGGTTTTTATTAGACGATGCTACTGTTAGGCGAAGAATAAAATTTTATAAAATGGCAAAATTCTCTAATGTTAAACTATTAGGCTTTATTTTTATTTACGATTGTGTATTTAGCATGCCTATATTAATGTTACTTAAAGAATATATTTAATAATTAAATACGCCATACTCACTTTTAATCGTAAGTTTTTTTGATTTTGAGTTTTCTACTCTACCTATGATCTGAGCATTTACATTAAATGATTTTGAAATTGAGATAATATCGTCTGCAATTTTTGGAGACACGTATAATTCCATTCTGTGCCCACAATTAAAGACTTGATACATTTCTTTCCAATCTGTTTTCGACTGTTCTTGTATGAGTTTAAAAAGTGGCGGAATATTAAACATATTATCTTTTACAATATGTAAATTATCTATAAAATGAAGAATTTTAGTTTGTGCTCCACCAGAACAATGTACCATACCATGTATAGTACTAGAATTATATTTAGATAGAATTTCTTTTATAATTGGAGCATAAGTTCTTGTTGGTGATAACACTAACTTTCCGGCATCAATTGGACTGTCTTTTACAGTATCTGTTAACTTTATGTTTCCTGAATACACTAAATCTTCTGGAACTGCAGCATCAAAACTTTCAGGATATTTTTTTGCCAAATACTTATTAAACACATCGTGTCTTGCAGAAGTTAATCCATTACTTCCCATGCCTCCATTATAGTCTTTCTCGTAAGTGGCTTGTCCAAAACTTTCTAATCCAACAATAACATCTCCTGCTTTAATATTGGCATTATCTATAACATCGCTGCGTTTTATGCGTGCTGTAACGGTAGAGTCCACTATTATTGTTCTTACCAAATCACCAACATCTGCTGTTTCTCCTCCTGTTGAATGTATAGTTACACCAAAAGATTTTAAATCCTCAATAAGTTCTTCTGTTCCGTTTATAATAGCTGAAATAACTTCGCCAGGAATTACATTTTTATTTCTTCCTATAGTTGAAGACAGCATGATATTACTTGTTGCTCCTACACATAGCAAATCGTCGATATTCATTATTAATGCATCTTGAGCTATACCTTTCCAAACCGAAAGATCTCCTGTTTCTTTCCAATACATATAAGCTAAAGACGATTTTGTACCTGCTCCATCTGCATGCATTATTAAGCAATACTCCTCATCATTGGTTAGGTAGTCTGGCACAATTTTACAGAAGGCTTTAGGAAACAATCCTTTGTTTATGTTTTTAATGGCATTGTGAACATCTTCTTTTGAAGCTGAAACTCCTCTTTGACTATAACGCTTACTTATTTCGGAACTCATTTTATTAGATTGAATTACAAAGATATTTATAAATGAAAAGCACACAAATAATATGTGTGCTTTTCGAGTTAAATTTAATTTGATGTGAAATTATGTCTTTAACTCTTACTAATGGTTGGTTAGTAATTTTTAATCCCAATCTGGCATAGAAGCCTCTGTAAACAGCTCTGTTTCTTGAGTTGATGCTCCAAATTGAAATTTAATAACTCTTGGTATTGCATTTGCAAAATTTAATTTACGTGTAAATATTAGTGCGCCTTCTGATGGTGAAAATTTTGGATCTAAATCATTTTCTCCTAAAATTACATCAGAATCTAATTGAGTACTGGTAAGTGTTGCCACGTCAAACAAAAATATTCTACTTTGAAATTGACGGTAACTCGTGTTCATAGAATCAGACAAATCATCTGTATAAACAATAATATTTCCATTTGCAGTTATATCTATTCCTCCATAAGCACCAAGCTGGTTTTCAACGACAACAGTTTCTTCAACACCTGTAGATAATCTTAGTGTAAATATTCTTACTTGGTACCCATTTACATTATTTGTTTTTAGCAATACTAAATCGGTATCAAAATCTGGCGTTGCTACTTCTGTTATAAATGAACCATCAGTGGTTTGAAACAAAAGTGTTGTACCTCCTCCATTTGGATCTACACTATACAATCTATTAAAATTTGTATAAAATATTTTACTACCATTATTTCCCCAACAAAAATCTAATTCTTCACTTCTAAATCCAGCAACAGGTATAGTCGTTGTTATTTGAGTTTTATTGGTCCCATCAAAATTCATAGTAAATAGGTTAGTGTCTCCTCCAACGGTTCTTAAGTAAGCAATTTTATTGGTTATTAGATTAGCTCTTGGTCTAAAACTGTTATTAGAATCCTCTGTAAGTTGCAATAAATCAACGTCTATTGCTCCATCCTCATTACTTTCATTACCAGAAAAGATAACATTATTCCCATTTATTTTTTTTACAAATATAAATGGGTTATTTGGTGCTGTTATAGTTTTAAATTGACTTACAGATGAACTTACCTCATCATTTATACCATCTGAAACTCTAACTTGCCAAAAATAACTTGTAGATAGTTGCAAACCACTTACTATTTTAAAAGTGTCTTGCTCAGTTTCAAAAAGTTCTACTTCATTGGTGGTTCCATTTCTAAGTTCTAGTACATAAGTTAATTCATCGTTAGTATCTACATCTGAAGATTCCCAAGTAAACTCAACCTCTAAGCTAACTTCTTCTGCTAGGTCTTCAGGAAAAACTAAAACAGGTGTTTGTGGTGGTTGATTGTTTGCATTAGATAGTAGGAGCTCTATTGCAACGTTTGTAGTTTCGTTTTCAATAACTACTGCAGATTCGAAAGCAGTTACAAAACCACTTAACTCTGCTTGTACAGAATATTCATCTACTTTAATGCTTTCTAAAACAAACTCTCCATTTTCGTCTGTAAAAACTGTACTCGATGTTGGGTTTGTAGATATTTTAACGTTTTCTAAAGGGCCATTTGTACCGTTTTGGACTACTTTTCCAGTAATGGTCCCAATTCTATCTCCATCAATTTTATCTTCACTACAATTTATGAAGATTAAAAATGATAATATTCCGAATATATATTTTAATGTTTTCATGTGTTCTAACTTTATACTAGTTGTTACCATCATTTTCTGGCTCTGATTCTTCGGGTTCTGTAGTTTCTTGTGGTTTTTCTTCAGCTTTATTTAAAATTGCTTCAAGGTTTTTCTTCCTTATCTCGTTTTGTTTTTTTCTTATTTCTCTTTCAGCATCTTTCTTTTTTTCAAATTTAGACTTGTTGGATCCTAAGTAAAAATTTAAGCCTAAGCCAACTCTATAATACATATCGTCTCTAGAGCCTAATTCTAATCCATCAACATTATCTGAGAATACAAAATTGTTTTCGGCATAAAGTGTAATTCCCATTTTATCTGTTATCAAATATTCTAAACCTAATCCTGCTTGCACTTTTGGTGATATTTTGTTAAAACCATCTGTTACATTAGAGCCACCTCCAACATAACCAAATGGAGATAATTTATCGTAAGGTAAAACCATATACTCTAAATTAACATCGAAACTACTAAAGCCTTCATTAAATAATCCTTTATTAGACAAGCTAAATTTATTAATCCCTAAATTGATATTAAAGGATGGGTTTAGAAACCTTTTATACCCTATTTTGCCACTAAATTCGGGTTCTGCATTTACATAATCTCCATTAATAATAGATGCGCCCAAAGAGCCATGTAATGCGTTTTTTGTTCTGCGTTCGTATTGTAATCTATCATATATAAATGTGCTATTAGCTTCTTCCATTTCTGCATCGTAAGCAGCAACTAATTGATCGTCAATTATTTTCCCTGCTTTTGTGCTCCAATAGTCATCTTTAATACCTTCTATAATTAAATCATGTACTGCTTTTTCTATAGCGTCTTGTACTGCTAATTGTATAGGTTCACTTCTTGTATAACCTGTTTCTGCTTCTAGCAAACGTTGGAATTTTACAAATCGAAATAAACTAACATCTACAGCTTGAGAGAGTATGGTTTTAGAGACATATATAGTTTTTAAAATTTCGCCATTACTTGTAGAGACTGCTCTTAAGTAAATTGTAATTCTATCTTGCCTGTATCGTGTTGATGCTCCTGCTCCAAAATAGCGTGCTCCTGCTCCACCAGTAATAATGTTTGTATCGTATGAAATTATTCCTCCTTCTAGCATTAATCCTGCGTATAATAATGGTGGCAAAGGAGGTTCATTTGGGTTTAATCCTTTTATGTATTCTTGCTTGGTAGTTCTTATAATATTTCTTTCGGTTGAGAGGTTGCTTAAGTTTTCTCTTTCTATTGGTGTAAACCATCCTGAATCACCAAGTGCTTTTATGAGAATTGTTGTTGCTCCTTGCGTTACTGCTGTACTAAATGTACTTCCGTTTTCCACAGGCTTATATTGGCCTGTTTGGTCACTAAAATTATAGACTGCCACTTCTACAGGTGTTGCTGCTGGTGGTAAACTTTTTAGAATACTTGTGGTTTTTGTTGTTTCTCCTATTCTTGCTTCTTTTTGGTCAAAGGGTTGATTAAAGTAAGCACCACATGAGGTAAGAAAAACGACTATAAATAGGTTCGCAAAACTATGCTTGTAGTTTGGGTATTTCATTATTTGGTTCGTCTAAAATTATGGGTTATTTGGAACTACTATTTGTGTTTGCTCTCCGTTTGTTGTGTCTAAGATATTAATTATTAAGCCTTCGTCAGACTCAAAAACTTCAATATTTAAGTCACCAGCTGTAAAAGTTCCTTCTTGATCTAAATCGCCTATTGCAGATATTTGTTGTGCAGTTAAAATTCTGCCAATTTGATTTAATATTTGTTGTTTTGTGTTTTCTCCAAATCGCTCGAGTTCAGACTGTTGTTGCGATTGCGTTCTTGGAGCTGTTTGACTATTTTGTGCTGTTGCGGAACTTAGCAACCAATTGTAATTAAAGGTTTCTCCTCCAAATGCTGGATTTAGTGGTTTGTAACTAAATTGCTGAGCGTAGCAAAATGAGCCTATTGAAAATAATAATATAAATAAAAAAGACTTCATAATATTAATAGCGCGTTATTGTTTCTTTTTGTTTTTGTAATTGTTGTAAATAATATATACTTCGTTGTAATGCTGTTTGTGCCATTTGTTTTAAGTAATCCTTTTTAGGATTGGCAAAGAATTGCCATACTAATTGTCCATCTACCTTTACGGATATTCTTGTGCTTCTTCTTTGTCCTGGCACTTCTTCTATTAAAATATTTTTAGACGATTTTATTTGTCTATTAAAATAATCTGCATAAAAATAACGATAAAAATCTCTTCCTGCTTTAGTTAATGTTTTTTGAATTACTAATCCTTCTAAAAAAATCCCATCTTTTGCAGAAGTATCTTGATCTGCTGAAACACTAGTGTTTTTTATAGAACTCTTATCTCCTTCAATTGAAAGAATTCCATTTTCTGAACTAGTAACTACAAGTCTATCTTTTCCAATAGCTCCTTGCTTTTCATTATCGGTTTCCAAAGGATATATTAACAAAACAAGAGTTACTTTACCATCTACATTATTATTTACAGTAAATGAAGATAGTATTTTTTTCTCATTTCCTTGTAGAAAAAAACGATTTCCTTGAGAAGATTTTGAGGTATTATTGTTTTGATCTGCTTTAAAAACTAAAAATTCATAACGTAAACTATAGTCCGAAAAATTTAAATTTTCGGCTGTAGCAGTAAACGTTACAAACTCACTAGTTCTATCTATTTTAATTTTTGCTTTTACCTCTTTATTATATAATTGGCAATACGATTGCTGAGATATAATGAAGATGAAAAATACAATTATTTTAAACCTAAAGGTTTTCATCTTAATTGTTAATTATAGCTTCGAATTATAATTGTTGGCGAAGCTTGTGTTTGAGTAAATTTAATAGATTTTGTTAAATCATTAATTCCATCTCTTTGAAAATTTAAATTATCTCCTTGTTGTGTTAGGTCTAAAGATACTTCTTTGTCTGGATTATTAGCATAATCTAAAATTATATTATTATCGCCTAATTGCTTAACATCTGTAACTACTTTTTTTACAGTGTAATCTAAAGCAATACCATTATAGTCTCCTTGCTGAAACACTTTTATTTCACTTGCTTGAGTATCTGTATATACACCTACAGTATTAGATTCTCCTATTTGATTAATAAACACACTATTACCTTGTACTGTTGCCAGCTTAGGGTTTATTGTAGTGTCGAAACCAAAAGCTGCAAATACCTCTGGAGAAACCTCAGTCCCATTAAGTTCTGTATTTGTTGCTTCAGTATTTTCAGACTCTTCTTCTTCGTAATTTTGAGCCCATCCAACCTGAACACACAAGAAAAACAGTACTACTACAAAACTCACTTTATCGTTTATTTTATAATTATTTTTCATGATTTTTTATATTTAAAAAAGGAGGATGCTTGCTATTTAGTCATCCTCCTCTTAATTATTTATATTAATGATTATTGACTAATCATTTAGCGGTTTGACTGCTTATTAGCATCCATTACCAGTACCATCATCACAAGGGTTAGCAATGTCAAATCCATCTAATCCATCAGGACAAACTAAATCTGCAGGATCTTGGAAATCACATCCTTCAGCATCTGCTGCGAAATCTCCATCTGGTCCTAATTGTAAGATATCTGCAATGTTACCTCCATTTGGATTTCCTACTGGAGTTCCTCCTGGTAAGTTTTGAGATACTTTATAACTGTGTCCTCCCCAACCTTGTTCTTTTTGTACAACTAAGATTGTGTTCATTGTTCCTCTTTGTCCAGTTTCAACTGCATTTCCATCTCCACCTTGGTAAGTACTTAAGTGGTTATCATTACCTCTTTGCGTAGATAAAGCAGAGTTATCATTTCCGTATTGTCTTTGGTAAGCTAAATGATCTGTACCATTTTGAGCTACTGCAGCTAAGTTATTATCTCCATCTTGATCTTGACGAGAATAGTTATCTCCACCACTAGATGATCCAAAAGCATTTTGAACTGAAAGTGCTCTGTTAGAATCACCATCTTGATTTTGCTCAGCGTAGTTACCTACTTGAGATCCATCACCAAACTGACCTATGAAAGCTTCATTATTAGTACCAGATTGATTTTGTAATGCTAATCCATCATCAGATGCTCCATTAAATCCAGCATTCTGCGTGTTATCAACATTTTGTAAATCTGTATGGTAAGTTGTAAATAAACCGTTTAATGGAACGTTACCGTTTCCTTGATCAACAGTTGCTCTATTTCCTATACCAGAACCACCATTTGAAGTTTGGTTTTGGTTAACTTTGTTTCTGTCACCAACTTGTACCGAACGTGCCATGTTTCTGTTTTCTCCATTTTGACGGATTCTAGATACATTTTCATCACCATATTGCTCTAATAAAGCTTCGTGACCTGCAGATTGATTTGGTCCAGCATCCTGACGAATGTCTGCAACGTTATCATCTCCTTCTTGTACTGTTCTTGCATCACTATTGTCATACACCTGAACTGTTTTCGCAGAGTTATCTTTTCCGTCTTGCTCAATCATAGCAAAATTAGATTCTCCTTGTTGTCCAATTCCATGGTGAATTTTAGCTCTGTTTCCTTCGCTTACTCCTAAAGTAGCTTCTTTCATACCTTGGCGAGTAATTGCTTCGTTAAAATCACCTTCTTGAATAGATGTAGATTGGTTATCTGTACCTCTCTGTCTTACATCTGCTTCG